>CAYYMX010000037.1:8806-12466 GCA_964473045.1 uncultured Alphaproteobacteria bacterium
GTTCTAACAACTATTGTGCCGATATCTTCTTCATAATCAATAGATAGAATTTTAGTTCTTCTAGTAATCATATTTTGATTAAGAAGATATCCAACAGCAAGATATTTAGGATAATCATTAATAGTCATCATCGTAACAATTTCTTGACTATTTAAATAAAGCGTTAATGGTCTTTCTTCAATAACATCAATTTTATTTTTTCTTAAACTCTCATTAAATCCAAAAATTTTTCTTGTAAGTTTATTATCTTTAATATTAGGTTTTATTTTCATTACTAAATAATCTAATTTCCAAAAAAATTATACAAATTTATTTATTTACATTTATATATTACAATAAAACTAAAATAACTAAATAAAGATTTATGTTAGATAGCTTTGGAAGAAAAATTAATTATTTAAGATTCTCTATTACTGATAGATGTGATTTGAGATGTAGATATTGTATGCCATTAAAAACAAACTTTTATCAAAAATCAGACTTTCTCTCTCTTGGTGAATTAAAAAAAATTGCAAAAACCTTTATTAAAATTGGAATAAGAAAAATTAGAATTACTGGTGGGGAACCATTAGTTAGAAAAGATATAGTAAAGTTTCTAGAGTTTTTACAAAAACAAAAAGAAAATAATTTTCTTGAAGAAGTTTTACTAACAACAAATGGTACCCAATTAAAAAAATATGCAAAAAATCTCGCGGATCTTGGAATTAAAAGAATTAATGTTTCTCTAGATTCACTTGTTTCAGAAAAATACAGTTTTATTACTAACGGTGGAAAACTTTCAAAAGTTCTGGATGGAATCTTCGAAGCACAAAATCATAATATAAAAATTAAAATCAATACCGTTTTATTAAAAAATTTTAATGAGGATGAAATTTTGAAAATAACAAAATGGTGTGCTGAAAAAAAATTCAAATTATCTTTTATTGAGGTTATGCCGATCGGAGAATTAAAAATTTCTAGAGTTCAACAATATTTACCAGTTTCATCTGCAGAAAAAATCTTGGAAAAAAAATTTGGCTTGATTTCCTCTGATTTTTCTACTAACGGCCCATCAAGATATTTTAAAACGAAAAAGTTGGGTTCAATCGTTGGTTTTATTTCTCCAATTTCAAACCATTTTTGCAATACATGCAATAGAATTAGAGTCACTAGTAGTGGTATTCTATATGGCTGTTTAGGAAACGAAAGTTCAACAGATTTAAAACCTTTTTTAAGAAACAAGAACACTGAATCTCTTGAAAAAATTGTTAAAACTACAATTTATGATAAACCAGAAAAACATTTTTTTAAAATTAATGATGATAAGTCTCCAATTGAGAGATTTATGAATACCACAGGAGGATAGTGGTGAAAAAAAAAATTGGTTTTGTTTCTTCAGATAAACCAGAGGCAAAAAAATCACTTAAATTATTAAAAAGTTTATATAAGTTTGTTTCCCCTGATGATGCTGAAGTTATAGTAGCTTTAGGTGGTGATGGGACTGTTTTGCAATCTCTTCACAAGTACCTAGATAAAAAAATTCCAATCTATGGAATGAATATGGGGCATATTGGTTTTTTGATGAATCAATTCTCTGAAAAAAATCTCGAAAAAAGACTTAACGCTGCAATTTCTTATAAACTTTACCCTTTAAAAATCAAAAGCATTGACAATACTGGTAAAGTTACCGAAGCATTAGCTTTTAATGATGTTTCAATGATAAGAAATAGCCCAAAAATTTCAAAAATAAGAATACAAATAAATGGAAAAACTAGAATTAACCAATTGATTGGTGATGGTTGTCTAATTTCCACACCTGCAGGCAGCTCTGCATATAACCTTTCTTTAAGAGGGCCAGTTATCCCAGTCGATGCCCAGGTGCTTGCACTTACACCTATTTGCCCTTACAGACCTAGAAGGTGGAGAGGGGCACTTCTAAACAATAATGCTAAAATTACTCTTACTGCTATGGAATCGGAAAGAAGACCAGTTAGGGCTGAAGCAGACTTTCTTGAATTAACAAGCGTAAAAAAATTAGAAGTTGAATTAGACAAAAGCCAATCCATGTACCTACTCTTCGACCCGGGACATGACCTCGAAGAAAGGATAATTAACGAACAGTTTGATCAATAGATTATATGGAATTTGAGAGCATACTATCTAAATTAATTTCATTTCAAACAATAAGTGAAACAAGCAACTTAGATATGGTTAATTTCATATCAAACTATTTCAATGAGTTAGGTATTAAAACCAAGAGAATTAAAGGAGACAAAGGTCAATTCAACTTTTATTGCCGTATTGGACCTAAGATTGATGGAGGAATTTTGTTATCAGGCCATACTGATGTTGTACCTGTAAAAGATCAAAATTGGAAAACAAATCCATTCAAATTAGTTAAAAAAAAAGAAAAGTTTTATGGCAGAGGTACAGCAGATATGAAAGGTTTTATTGCAGTTGTGTTATCTATTATACCGAGCATCATCAAAAAAAAATTAAAAAAACCACTACATCTTGTTTTTTCTTATGATGAAGAAATAGGTTGCATAGGAATACAAAAATTAATCCCATTTTTTAAAAAAATTTCACCTAGACCAAAATTCTGCATAGTCGGTGAACCTACAGAAATGAAATTAATAAATCAGCACAAAGGCAAAATGAATTTTACAGTAATCTTTACAGGAATTGAATCACATTCGTCTTTAATAAATGACGGAGTAAACTCAATAGCTTTTGGCTCTGAATTTATTGAGTTTTTAAAAAAACTACAAAAAAAATTGGTGAAAATTAATAACTCACAATTTGATCCACCTTATTCCACAATAAATATTGGGAAAATTTCTGGTGGAATAGCATTAAATGTAATACCAAAAACATGTAGAATTGAATTTGAAATTAGAGATACACCAAACACAAATATTATGGGTATAACAAAAATAATTGAAAAATTTTTATTCGATCTGGAAAAAAAAATGAAAAAACTAAATAATAGTTGCTCAATTAAATTTATCAAACAGAAAAGTTTTCCACCTTTAAAAACTGATTTTCAGAATGAAATCATTTCAATGACGCTAAAAAGTCTAATTTCTAATTCTGTTGGTACAGTAAGTTTTGGTACCGAAGCCGGCATTTTTAAAAGCTTGGGATTTCAAACCATTGTTTGTGGCCCAGGAAGTATAAAACAAGCCCACAAACCAAACGAATACATTGAACAAAAACAACTAATAGAATGTAGTAATTTCTTAAAAAAAATTTTAGATCATTTATATTAGATGTTTTTAGATAAGATTAATTTCAAATTACCGACAGATCTAGTAGCACTTCACCCTGCCAGTCCTAGAGATCAATCTAAAATTATAATTGTAGACAAAGATTTTGAAATAAAAAAATTCACTGAAATAATTAGCGTGCTAAAACCATCTGATGCATTAATCTTTAACGACACAAAAGTTTTAAAAGCTGAGCTCGAAGGAATTGTTGAAAAAGCAAAAGTTTTAGTTAATTTGAACAAATTACTGCAAAAAAAAAATCAAGTTATATGGAATGCGTTTATCAAATCCAATAAGAAGTTAAAACACAATGATAAAATTACTTTTTCCAAAGACTTTTTTGCAAAAATAAAATCAATAAAAGAAGAAAATAATCATAAAACTTATTTGCTATCTTTTGACTACAGTTTCA
>CAYYMX010000038.1:0-12436 GCA_964473045.1 uncultured Alphaproteobacteria bacterium
ATGTTTTTGGCGGGTTTTTGAATAAGGGTTTGTGTGGCCAATACATGTTCGACTTCACTTGTCCCAATACCAAATGCCAGAGCACCAAAAGCTCCGTGAGTAGCTGTATGGCTGTCACCACAAACAATTGTCATTCCAGGTTGCGTTATGCCTTGTTCAGGCCCTACAATGTGAACAATTCCTTGTCTTTTGTCGAGTAATGGAAAAAGATTTACACCAAACTCCTTACAATTTTTTTCTAACGTTTCTACTTGTATTCGGCTTTCTTTATCTTTAATTCCATTTGAGCGATCACTTGTTGGGACATTGTGATCTGCAACTGCGAAAGTATATTTAGGTTTTCTGACTTTTCTTTTCGAATTTCTTAGTCCTTCAAACGCTTGAGGACTTGTTACTTCATGAATTAAATGTCTATCAATATATAATAAACAGGTTTCATCTTCTTGCTGTTCTACAAGATGATTGCTCCATATTTTATCAAAAATTGTTTGAGGTCTTCTCATTCTACAAAAATTTTTTTATAAAAATAAAAAAAATTAGAGTTAAACTTTTTTTTCTTCAGATTTTCCTTCAGATTCATTAATATTTTGTTTGTCTGACAGTTCTTTAGTAGAAACTTTTCCTTGGATATTTTCTGATTTTTTTTTAATTTGATCATTACTTTTTTTAGCAACGGTACTATCTGTTTGATTGGTATTATTACTTACTTTTTCAATATTTTCATAGATGTTCTTTTCAGCTATTCTGGCAGATTTTCCACTTCTACCTCTCAAATAATAAAGTTTTGATCTTCTAACATCACCGCCTTTAACAATCTCAATTTTATTGATTTGAGGAGAATAGAGTGGAAGAACTCTTTCTATTCCTTCACCATATGAGATTTTTCTGATAGTAAAAGATGAATTGATACCAGCATTTTTTTTTGCAATGCAGATACCCTCAAAAACTTGTATTCTTTCTTTTTCCCCTTCTTTAACTTTTAGATGAACTTTTAAAGTATCTCCAGGATTAAATTTGGGATATGATTTTCCTGTCTGCAATTCTTTCAGATGTTGATTTTCATAATTATCAAGTACATTCATAATTCTCCCCTTATTTTTTTTTATACAAATCAAATAAATCTGGTCTAACCCTTTTTGTTTGTTCTATAGACTTTTTTAATCTCCAATCTGAAATTTTCTTATGATTTCCACTTTTTAATATACCAGGTACACTTAAATTTTTCCACTTTGTTGGTTTTGTGTACTGAGGGTATTCAAGTAAATGATTTTGAAAACTCTCAGAAGCTAAACTTTCTTTATTACCTAATACTTCAGGAATCAATCTTACGCAAGCATCAATTAAAATAAATGATGCTATTTCTCCTCCTGAAAGAATATAATCTCCAATAGAAATTTCTTTAATATCATTGTATTTCAAAAATCTTTCGTCTACGCCTTCGTATCTCCCACAAACTAAAATTATTTCTTTATTCAAGGCGATTTCTTTTATGGTTTCTTGATTGAGTTTTTCTCCTCTTGGTGATAGGTAAAATGTTTTCAGTTTTTTTTTGTTAACAAACTCTAATGATTTTTGGAGTATATCAGCTTTCATTATCATGCCAGGGCCTCCACCAAAAGGTTTGTCGTCAACAGTTTTTGATTTGTTAGTGGAAAAGTCTCTAATGTTAATTGTTTTAATTTCAAATAATTTTTTTTTCAAAGCTTTTCTATGCAATGAAAAATTTAATGGCCCAGGAAACATTTCTGGAAATAAAGTTAGGATATTAAATTTCATAGTATTCAGGATTAAGATGAATGGTTCTTTTTTTTATATCAACTTTAAGCACATCATCTTTGTTAAATGGTACTAACAAGATATACGTTTGCGTTTTAATTTCAAGATAATTTCCAGCCCCATGATTTTTTATGGAAATTACTTCCCCAATTTTTTTTTTAATCAAGCAAACATTTACACCCTCAAGGTCACTAAAGTAAAATTCATTCTTTTTTAATTTAGGAAGATCTGACCTTTGTATAAAAATAAATCTTCCTACGAATTCTTTTGCTTTTTCAATTGATTTAAAATCTGCCACTAACTTTCTATTTTTTTTTTTAATTTTAAATTTTATAGGATTATTATTTTCTAAAAAAAAATTTGTATATTTAAATATATCATTGCTATTTTCAAGAAAGCTATTGATAATTATATCTCCGGCAATTCCAAAAGGCTTACCAAATTGGCCAATAATAATCATATGTTCATTTGCCTTTGATATTTTTTCTGGCCTAAAATATTCTTTTATTATGAAAAAAATTTAAATAAATGCAGGGATTCTTTTTTTTGCAATCTCTTTTCAATTCTTTTTTAATCATTTTTGTTTTCTGGCTGTGATTGAGCTGCGGGTGTTTGCGGTTGAGCTGCGGGTGTTTGCGGTTGAGCTGCGGGTGTTTGCGGTTTTGCGACTGGCTGTGGTTCCACAGGCTTTGCAACTGGTTTTTGGGTTTCGGTAGTTTGTGTTTTAGCTTGATCATGTGTTGATGTGCCAGTCTGTTTTGGTGTTGGAGTGGCAACATTTTCTTGTTTAGATTTTAGTTTCTCCTCTTTAGCTTTATTCTTTTCTATTGTTTTTTTTCTTGGTTTATTTTGCTTTGTTTGCTTAGGAATCTCTGGTTTTGCAACCATCCCTTCAAGTACTAAAAATTTGGTTACTCTTTGTGTAGGCTGTGCCCCAACAGATAACCAATATTTTATTCTTTCCTTATTTAGTGTTATTCTTTCTGAGTCTTCTTTTGATTTCATAGGGTTGTATGTTCCAAGGCGTTCAAGGTATCTTCCGTCCCTAGGTGCCCTAATATCAGCAGCGACAATTCTAAAAAAAGGCCTTTTTTTAGACCCTCCTCTTGATAATCTCAATGCAACAGCCATTACTTTCTCCCTTTCTAATTAAAAATTATTTTTTTGATTTAAAAGTGATTGAATATCACTAGATTGGCCTGAGGTGATTAATTTTTCCAGGTTTTTATTTCTGCCCATTTTTTTCATCATCTGACTCATTTTTTTAAATTGTTTTAGTAGTTTGTTAATGTCTTGAACGGATGTTCCCGAACCTTTAGAGATTCTAATTTTTCTTGAGGCTTTTATAATGTCTGGAAAGGTTTTTTCTTTTGGAGTCATTGAGCCTATAATTGCTTTTTGAATTGTAAATATTTGATTGTTTTCAACAGATTCTTCTACTTTGTCTTTAAATGAGTTTAATCCAGGGAGATATTTAAGAAATCCTTTTATCCCTCCCATTTTTGATAATTGATCTAATTGTTTTGAATAGTCGGATAATGAAAAGCGCCCTTTAAGAATTTTTTTTTGAAGTTTTTGCGATTCTTCTTGATTAATCTCTTCAGAAGCTTTTTCTACAAGAGTTACAACATCGCCCATTCCTAAGATTCTGCTTGCAATTCTGTCTGGATGGAAAACTTCTAAGTCAGCGATTTTTTCTCCGATTCCAATAAACTTTATGGGTTTTTGTGTAATGGATGTCATTGAAAGAGCAGCTCCTCCTCTACTGTCACCATCAACTCTAGTAAGGATAATTCCTGTTAGGTTAAGTTTTTCAGAGAAACTTTTGGCCGTGTTAACAGCATCTTGTCCTGTCATTGAGTCACTAACCAAAAAAGTTTCAGTTAACTTTATTTTTGATGAAATTTCAGAAACCTCATTCATCATTTTTTTGTCAATATGATTTCGACCAGCACTGTCAAGAATTAGTACGTCAAATTGTTCTGACTCGGCTTTATTAAGAGCTTTTTTTGATATTTCTAGAGGTTTTTTATCAATTTGAAGATCTAGAGTGCAAATATTGTTTTCCTCACCCAACGTTAAAAGTTGCTCTTGTGCTGCTGGTCTATATATATCAAGTGAAGCCATAAGAACCTTTTTACTTCTAATTTTTTCAAGCCATTTTGCTAACTTTGCAGAAGTTGTGGTTTTTCCAGAACCTTGAAGTCCAACCATCATAATTACTACAGGCGGTTTATTTCTTAAATTAATCTCAGAATTTTGCGATCCTAAAAGATTAACTAATTCATCATTAACAATCTTAACAACCATTTGTCCGGGTGTGACACTTTTAAAAACTTCCGTGCCTAATGCTTTAGCTTTAATTTTTTCTATAAAATCTTTAGCTACAGAAATTGATACATCTGCTTCGAGCAAGGCAACTCTAATTTCTCTAAGAGCTTCATTAAGTGTGGGTTCATCAATTACACCACTGCTTTTAAGTTTTTTAAAGACGGAGGTGATTTTATCTGTTAGATTTGTAAACATATTTTTACAAGTTTTTTATTTCAAACAAAAAAAGTCAGTGCACGAAACTCGTGGACTGACTGAAATTAATAATTGTTTTTATACCAAAAAACATTTAATTCTTAAAGTTATTTATAAATTTGGTTTATGAAGCTATTTAATTTTTTAAAAATGCACGGTCTTGAAAATGATTTTGTGATCATTCTTTTGGATGAAGAAACCTCTATAACACCGAGAATGATTCAAAACTTGTCAAACAGAAAAACTGGTATTGGGTGTGATTTAGTAGTTTTTTTAAAAAATAATAAGACTGATTTGGCAGATGTTTCAGCTCTTTTTTATAATGCCGATGGTTCAGAGGCTCAAATCTGTGGAAATGCATTGAGGTGTATAGGAAAGTTTTTTTTTAAAAAATTAAACAAAAAAAATATTGTTGTCGAAACTAATGCAGGATTTATTGATTTGGAAGAGGTAAGAGATAAGAAAATTTCTGTAGATATGGGTGTTCCAAAATTTGATTGGCAAAAGATACCTTTGAGTGCAAATCTTGATACAAGAAACCTTCACATGTCATCAAAATATCTTAATGATGGATTTGCTTTGAATTTAGGTAATCCGCATCTAATTTTTTTTGTAGATGAATTAGATAGTAGAAAGTTATCCCCTAATTTTTTAAACATAGCAAAACAACCAATATTTCCCGATGGAATAAATATTAGTGCTGTAAAAGTTTTGTCAAGAGATAGAATATCAATTTTAACTTTTGAAAGAGGAGTGGGATTAACACATGCATGTGGAAGTGGAGCATGTGCAAGTGTAATTGCATCAAATAAACTCAACTTTTGTGATAAGAGTGTAAATGTTTTAATGAAAGGTGGAGAGTTAGTAATAGAAATATCAGATGACAATCATATTTTTATGATTGGACACGCAGAAGAGGTTTTTGAAGGTCAGGTGGATATAACTAAATTTAAAAAAAAGAATGAAAAAAAATAATTCAAGAGTTGTAAATTTAGGATGTAGACTTAATTATTTTGAGTCAGAAGTAATAGACAATATTTTGTCTAAAAATAAAATATCAGATAAGATAGTAGTAAATACATGCTCGGTAACTAATCAAGCTGTTAAAAAATCAATAAGTGAAATAAAAAAAGCAAAGAGAAATTTTCCTAATCATGAAATAATAGTTACTGGATGTGCAAGTCAAGTAGAAAGACCTGTTTTTTTAAGAATGAAAGAAGTTTCAGAGATTATTGATAATAATTTAAAAACTTGTGAAGATTCTTATTTATTAGAAAAAAAAAATGTAATTAAAAAATATAATTTTCCATCTCTTCCAAATGGTTTTAAAAATAGGACGCGTGCCTCATTACAGATACAACAAGGATGTAATCATCGCTGTACTTTTTGCATTATACCGTTCGGAAGAGGTGATTCAATTAGTATGCCTGTGGGAGAAATTTCAAGTAGATTGAAAAATTTCATAGTTCTGGGATATAAGGAGATTATTCTCACAGGAATTGATTTAACATCTTATGGAGGTGATTTGCCAGGAAAACCAAAATTAGGAAATGTTATTAAAAGATTGTTAGATCTTCATCCTAGATTAACAAGATTAAGACTTTCTTCAATAGATCCTGCCGAGATGGATGAAGATCTAATTGATTTATTTAAGCATGAAAAAAGATTGATGCCTCATCTCCATCTATCTTTACAATCCGGTGACAATTTAATTTTAAAAAGAATGAAAAGAAGACATACAAGAGAGCTAATTTTTAATATTTGTCATGAAATCAAATTATCTAGAAAAGATATAACTTTCGGAGCAGATGTTATAGTTGGTTTTCCAACTGAAACAGAAATAAATTTTTCTAATACAACAGACCTTATTAAAATATGTAAATTTTCAAATTTACATATTTTTCCATTTTCACCCAAACTTGGAACTCCGGCTGCAAGAATGCCTCAGGTGGATAATAGAGTTAAATATAGAAGGGTTCAGAATCTAAAAAAAGTTTCAAAAGATATTTTGTTAGATTTGATGGCAAATAAGATTGGAAAAACGGTTGATATTTTATTTGAATCAACAAAAAAAAGTTATACGAATGATTTTTTTAAAGTTTCTATGGTTGATGGCAATAAAAAAAACATTCTTGATTTCAAAAATAAAATTGGAAAAATATTAAGAGTGAAAATTAAATCTCAAAATCAAGATTTTTTAAAAGCAGAGTTTTAGCAATGGTTTTTAATTGGATAAAAAATCTAAAGAGTAGTTTATCAAAATCATCAGAAAAGATAACTGATGGAATCAAAAAAATTTTTAAAAATAAAAAAATTGACGATGAAATACTTGATGAACTGGAAGAACTTTTGATTTCTTCTGATCTTGGAGCTACCTTTTCGTCAAACATAATTAATGATCTCAGAAAATCAAAACTAAAAGAACCATCGGTAAAAAACGTTAAAACTTTGATCAAAGAAAAATTAGTTGATTTATTATCCCCACTTGAAAAAAAATTAAAAATTAAAAAACCACCTTATGTAATTCTTATTGTAGGAGTTAACGGTGTTGGAAAAACTGCCACTGTTGGTAAAATTGCAAATAAATTTGCAAATATTGGAAAAAAGGTGGGGATAGTTGCAGCAGATACCTTTCGTGCCGCAGCAACAGAACAACTGAAAGTTTGGGCAGATAGGACAAATTCTGTTTTTTTTTTGGCTGAGCAATTTTCTGACCCTGCGGCGTTGGCTTATTCTTCAATTCAAAAAGCAAAAGAAGAAAAGTTGGATTTGCTATTGATTGATACGGCAGGCAGGCTTCACAATAAAGCCGATTTGATGAATGAACTATCTAAAATAATTCGAGTTATGAAAAAAATAGATGTACATTACCCAAATGACACGATTCTAATTTTAGATGGCAACATAGGACAAAATTCAATTACTCAAGCAGAGATTTTTAAAGAAATTTGTAATATTGATAGTCTGATAATAACTAAATTAGATGGAACAGCAAAAGGAGGAGCACTGATTCCAATTGCAGAAAGATTAAAAATACCTATAGTAGCAATTGGTATCGGAGAAAAAAAGGATGACTTAGTGGATTTTAAAGCAAAGGAATTTTCTGAGGCACTTTTAGGTATCATTGATTAGTAATTTTCCACAAAGCAGATTTTTCATCATCAACAATGACATAAATGTCTCCTTTGCTATCAATTTCTATATCTCTAATTCTTCCTATCCTATCCTTTAGAATAATTTCTTTATGAACAATTTTATTTTGTTCAAAGTCAAGTCTATATATCATTTCTGCTTTTGTAGCTGTTCCAATTAAGTCCCCATTCCATTCAGGAAAAGTTTGACCTTTATAAAATTGAAAGTTTCCAACAGCCATAGACGGGACCCAAGTAATTACATGCTTATCATACTTATTTTTAAAAGGAACTTTTCCAATTTTAAAGCCAGTATACTCAGTTCCACCCCAAGCAATATCTTTCCAGCCATAATTTCCTGCATAATTTACTATGCCAATTGAATCTCCTCCCATCGGACCATGGTTTGAAAAATAAATATTATTGTCATTAGGCGATATAGCCATGCCTTGAGGATTTCTAAGACCTATTTGATAAATTTCTGGGAGCCAATCAGGATTTGTTTTAAATTTGGGATTGTCAATTGGTATTGAGCCATCGGTATGAATTCTTATTATACTGCCAGGATGCCGTTTAGGATCTTGAGCTATCATTCCTTGGTCTCGTTCACCTACGCTTGCATACAAATAATTGTCTTTTATTGTTATTCTAGAACCAAAGTGTTTGTTAACGTACTGTTTGGGAGTCGCTAAAAATAAAACTTTTAGTTCTTTAATTTGATTTTCAATTAATTTGCCTCTAGCAATTGCAGTGCTTGATGCTCTACTTGGTTTATTGTCTGCACCTACTGTTTCTTTATAATCATGGCTGTAAGAAAAATATACATGTCCATCATTATGATAGTAGACGTCTAATAAGCCTCCTTGCTGAAAAGCTATACTGTTACCATTATATTTTATGCTTTGTATATTATGTTTTATCTCGCGAACTTTTCCTGAATTAACATTTACTTTTAGTAATTTTCCATTTTTTTCTGTAATCAATAAATTTTCAGAATCAATGAAAGTCATACCCCAAGGGTAATTAAGGTTTTTTGTAACTTTAATGAATTTAAACTTTGTTTTTGTTATAGGGTATTTTTCGTAATCGCTAAATTGTTGAGCAAAAATAACTTTAGAAAATAATAGAAATAAAAAAATAAAAGCTAGATTTTTCATAATAAAAAATTATACAAATAATTCTTACACTTTTACAGTAGATATTGTAACTTAAAACATTTTATCAATATAAATTATGAATCATGAAAAAAAAATTGAAAAATCGCAGGGTTTTTTTTTAGAAGATTTAACTGTTGACCAAGAATCTGTTTTAACTAAAACTATAACAGAGTCAGATATTTTAGATTTTGCTCGTTTAACTGGTGATAACAATCCAGTTCACATAGATGAAGAATTTGCAAAACAAACAATTTTTAAAAAGAGGATAGCGCATGGTTTTTTATCAGCTAGTTTAATATCAACATTGATAGCATCCAAGCTTCCTGGACCAGGAAGTATTTATTTGGGTCAAACAATGAAATTTTTATCTCCAGTCTATATTGGAGATACTGTAACGGTTAAAGTCAAAATTTTATCAATTAATTTAGAAAAAAAGAGAGTTTTACTTCTGACTGAATGTTTTAATAAGGATAAAAAAATATTAACTGGTGAGGCTGAGATATTAGTGGTTTCAAAAAAAAAATAAATGTTAGTCTATAGATGTTTTAAAATTCCTAAAAGATTTCATAATTCTGTTTTGGCTATAGGAAATTTTGATGGTGTGCATTTGGGACATAAATCAGTAATAATGGAGGCAAAAAAAATTGCTAGAGAAGAAAAAAAGAATTTTGGTGTGCTTACATTTGAACCGCACCCTAAATGTTTTTTTAAAAAAAAATTTAATTTTTTTCGGCTTACCCCATTCAGAACAAAATT
Source organism: uncultured Alphaproteobacteria bacterium (assembly GCA_964473045.1). GTDB lineage: Bacteria > Pseudomonadota > Alphaproteobacteria > Methylaequorales > Methylaequoraceae > CAYYMX01. The sequence continues at coordinate 9,347 of CAYYMX010000038.1, forward strand.
TGAAATTTTGCGTTCAATTGGAATTGATTTTTTGCTTAATATAAAATTTGATGATAGTTTTGTAAAAATTTCTGCGGAAAATTTTTTACAAAAATATTTAGTTGAATCTTTAGATTTATCCCATGTAGTAATTGGCTTTGATTTTGTTTTTGGTCATAAACAATCTGGAAATGTGCAATTGATAAAAAATTTTGCTCAAATTTCGAAAAGTTTTACTTGTTCTATTGTTCCAGAATTAAAAATAGAAAATGTTGAAGTTTCTTCGTCTAATATTAGAAACCTTTTAAGACAAGGAAATGTAATTAAAGCCAACAAACTCTTGTCAAGAAAATGGACTATTGAATCTCGTGTTGTAGAAGGAAAAAAAAAAGGAAGAGAAATAGGTTTTAAAACAGCTAATTTACGTATAAAAGAATATTGTGATTTGTGTTTTGGTGTTTATTTTGTAGAAGTTAAGATTAGAGATCACAAATTCCAAAAAAAATTTTTAGGAATAGCAAACTACGGGATAAAACCAACATTTAAGAATGATGAACCGCTCTTAGAAGTTCATATATTTAATTTTAATGCAGAAATTTATGGAAAAAGAGTTTCCATAATCTTTAAAAAGTTTATCAGATATGAAAAAAAATTTGCATCTATTGAGAAATTAAGGGAACAGATTATAAAGGATATCAACTCTGTAAAAAATGAATGATTTTTCAAAAACTATAAAACTTCCTTCAACTGACTTCTCCATGAAGGCAAATTTGTCTGAAACAGAAAAAAAATGGATTCAGTTTTGGGAAGAAAAAAATATTTTCAAAAAATTAAAAAACAGAAATGTTAATTTTAAAAGATATATTTTACATGATGGACCTCCATATGCCAACGGTGACTTGCATCTTGGTCATGCACTAAATAAAATTTTAAAGGATATAATTTGTAGAACTAAATTCCAGAATTCTTTTGATGTTCATTATATTCCTGGATGGGATTGTCATGGTTTGCCAATTGAATGGAAAGTTGAAGAACAATTCAGAAAATCTGGAAAAAAGAAGGATACAGTGGATTTGCAACTTTTTAGGAATGAATGTAGAAAATTTGCTGGTCTATGGGTTGAAAAACAAAAAGAGCAATTTAATAGATTTGGCATTCAGAATGATTGGCAGGAAATATACACAACAATGACATCAGATGCGGAAGTGACAATAGTGTCAGAACTGCTGAAATTTTTAGAATCTGGTGAATTGTATTTAGGATTTAAACCAGTAATGTGGTCGGTTATTGAAAAAACAGCCTTGGCAGAAGCGGAAATTGAGTATCATGAAAAAGTATCAAAATCCATTTTCGTAAAATTTCCGATAAAAGATTCTATAAAAGATTGTTCGATTGTAATTTGGACAACAACACCCTGGACGATTCCTTGTAATAAGGCAATAGCTTTTTCAGAGAAACTAAAATACAAAATTGTTCTAGTTAATAAAGATTATAAAAGTTTAAATATTAAATGTGGTGAAAAATTGATTTTTGCTGAAAATCTAATAGATAGCTTTGTAAATTCTCATGGAATTAAAGATTTTAAGATAATTGATGATATTGACCACAGCTTTTTAACCAAAATAAAATGTTTTCACCCACTTAATGATCTAGGGTTTAATAGTGAAATTAAAATTATTCCAAGTTCTCATGTTACCGATGATAGTGGTTCTGGTTTTGTTCATATAGCTCCAAATCATGGATTAGAGGATTTTGAGCTAGGTCAAAAATTTGGTATAAAGAGTTCTTCTACTGTTGGCCCAGATGGCTTGTACACTCAGAATATCCCCTTTTTTTTTGGTCAGCATGTATTTAAAGCAGATAATATTGTATTACAAAAACTGGGTGATTTAAAATCGTTAATTAGCGAGAAAGATTATAAACACAGCTACCCCCATTCTTGGAGATCAAAGGCACCATTAATTTTTAGAGCAACTTCTCAGTGGTTTATTTCAATGGAAAAGAAAAAATTAAGAAACAAAGCACTTAAGGAAATTGAATCAGTTAGATGGATCCCTGAAGCTAGTAAAAAAAGAATTTTTTCTATGGTAAAGGAAAGGCCTGATTGGTGTGTTTCAAGGCAAAGATGTTGGGGTGTGCCCATTACGGTTTTTCTTTCAAAAAAAGAATCCACTCCTTTAATTGATAAAGAAGTAAATTCAAAAATTATTTCACAGCTCAAAAAAGAAGGAATTGACTCATGGTTTAATAGTCCCAATAGTAATTTTCTTCCTGAAAAATTTGATTCTTCAGAATATGAAAAGGAACATTCAATTTTAGATGTTTGGTTTGATTCAGGTTCAAGTCACGTTTTTGTTTTAAAAAATAATGGAATAAATACGAAGGCAGATTTGTATATAGAAGGTTCTGATCAACATAGAGGTTGGTTTCAATCATCACTCCTTGAATATTGTGCCATATATGGAAAAAGTCCATACAAATCAGATTCACCGATGAATGTGAGGATTGCTCCGGACGTGGTTTTGTTTTAGATGAAAAAGGAAGGAAAATGTCAAAATCTCTCGGAAATGTAATTTCCCCAAATGATGTAATAAATAAATTTGGTGCTGATATTCTAAGGATGTGGGTTGCAGGGTCAAATTATCATGAAGATATAAGAATAAGTTTTGAAAATCTTGATCGTCATGCAGAAAGTTATAGAAAAATAAGAAATACTCTAAGGTTTTTATTAGGAAATTTAAAAAACTGGGATAGAGAAGAAACTATGAAACAAAAAGATTTACCAAATCTTGAAAAATATATTCGACACAAACTGTTTAAAATTAATTTACAAATAAAAAAAAATTATGATGAATTTAATTTTCATAAGGCTTTTCAGATCATTTTAAGCTTTTGTTCACAAGATCTTTCATCTCTTTTTTTTGATATAAGAAAAGATAGTTTGTATTGTGACTCCAATACTTCAATTTTAAGACGGTCAGCCAGAACTGTTATGTTTGATACATTTGAGTGTCTAGTGCTCTGGCTTTCTCCAATAATACCCTTTACTTCTGAGGAAGCCTGGCAATCTTGGAGAAATGAAATTGATAAAGAATCTCCTTTAAGTTGTCA
>CAYYMX010000039.1:0-12416 GCA_964473045.1 uncultured Alphaproteobacteria bacterium
CATTGCAACAGAAATAAGCCAAAAAGTAACTCCTACAGTGTCTTCAGGTCTTAGCATATAATCCATATATATATCCTTTCATATGTATTAAGTTAATAGTGACATTTAACACAAAATGTAGCGTTAAATGTTCTAATTACTAATACAGGTTGATTTAAGGCATATGCTATTATTGCCCAAAAACCTCCCCATAGTAAATTAATAATATTAGCATGAACAAAAAAACACTTAATACAAGAAAAAATGTAATCATTTTTTTTAAATAGTTGTTTTTACAGAGTAAAATTTACATAAAATAAGAAAGAATTGCTAGAACTGTTACGGAAAATCTTAATTTTAGAAACCACTTTTTACGGAAATTTTTCAACAATATAAAATCAATTAAAAAACTGTAAATTAATGAGACAATAATTATTTCTTTTGGATTTAAAAAGTTTATTTTGTAAGTCCATACAAACAAAACAGGTAATATAGGCAAAATATAGTATTTTTTTTTATGATTAATTATAAGTTGTTCCCATTGCATACCAGACAAAAATGATACTATAAGTGCTCCATACAATAGAGAAAAATTTTCAAAAAAAATTGAAAGTGAATTATCAATTCCAAAAAATAATTTATAAAACTCCTCCAGATAGAAAGGTATAAGTCCAGTGAGTGAAAATATGATTACAGTTTTTTTTGAATTCATATTTTAATAATTGTTTATAAAAAAAATAAAGATATCATGTATCAGATAAAATGGAAGATTTTGAACTAAAACAAGTACAAGAGTATTTAAACAAAAAATTCAATACCAATAAATTTGTAGCTAAAAAGAGAACAAACATTAATGATTCTTTCGAAATTTATTTAGGAAATGAATTCATTGGACTGATTTACATTATTGATGATGAGGGTGAGGTATCATATCAATTTCAAATGACAATTCTTAATGAAGATTTATTGGATGCATAAAAATTTAGTTTTTTTTTTAACTCTACTAATTCTTTTTTTATTCAATGGTGTGTCTTTTTCTCATCATAAAGTTTATAGCCCCAGAGTTGAAGAAGGCAGGCAATCACTGGAATGGAGGGGCCATTTTAATAGCGATGACAGAGAAGATTATGATAAAGTTCATCACCATGTTTTAGAAACTGAATATTCTTGGACTAAATTTTGGCAAAGTGAAATGGAACTTCATATTTCTGATAAGCAGGAAACTCCTTTAGACTGGGAAAAAACAGAATTTCAAAATCAATTACAAATTTTTGATTACAAAAATTTTGCTAGTGCTCTTTATTTTTCTTATAATTTTATTTCAGTAGGGGATGATGCCGATGAAATTGAGTACAAATATTTAAATGAATTATCATGGCAAAATACAGTGTTTATTTCTAATTTCATTTTTGAAAAACCTATTGGTACCGAAGCTGAAAATTCAACTGAATTTTCAGTAAGTAACTACTTTGCTTTCAAAAAAATCTTTTTTGATTTTGTAGATTTTGGCGCAATTGGGTTTTCTCAATTTGGAGAATTAACTAACTTTAGTGTTTTTCCTCTTCAAGAACATCAGTATGGCTTTCAGATTGATACGGAATTTGAATTTAACAATTTAGAATATGAATTTTCTCTAGGCTATCTTCATGGATTCACTGAGGCCTCAAGCGATCATACAGTAGTTTGGAATATTGAATTAGAATTTTAATCTCTAATACCCAAGTTCTTTAAGTTTTTTTATGTAATCTTCTTCACTAATTAAACCTCTTTCTCGCATGTTTTTTAGTGACTTTAGTGAAAGTTCTATGTTCGGCTGTTGCGGAACAAACTGTTGTTGAGGAACATAATATTGTTGTTGTGGAGGATAATAAGCCTGATATGGCTGATTGTAGTATTGATATGGGTGCATAGGCGGTTGATAATTTGAATAGTAATTTGATTGAGGTTGCGGAAAGTTTGGATATTGTCTCATAGACTGAAGTTCTTGCCTTAATTTTTGAACTTCTGATCTTAAACCTTGCACTTGAATATTTGATGTATGAGCAAGTTTTTTTTCTTTTTGGTTAATTCTTACACGTTGTTGCATGGCTTTTGAAGAAAAAACTAACCAGTCAGCTCTGTTATTTGCACTTTTTGGTCTGAAGATACCTGAGTTTGGAACTGCAGCTAGAATAAATGCATTTTTTATACTTTTGTACCTTGAGCCAGGTACATAAGGGTTGCTTGCTATATCTTCATCCAACTTACTAAGAAGCGGATCATCTTGTTGAGGACCTTTTCTGAGAATAGAGCCAAAAATTATATTTAATCCTGATCTATTATAAAATACTCTTCCAGAAGTTATTCTATTATCTCTCACAAATCTATCTTTGTACCAACCCTCAACCGCAAATACAACATCCTCATCACTTTCTGCGTCTTTTAATGCTTCGCTCATTCCAATGCTAAATTGGTGAACTTTCTCATCAGAGAATAAAGGTTCTGCAGTTGTAGAATATTTCACTAATACTAATCTTAGTGCATTCTCAATTTTTTGAGTTGAAATGTTTATTGGATGAATATTTTTAACTCCACTATTTTCAGAATCTAACTGAATGTATTGCGGCCCACTCTTAAAATAAAATTTATTACCTGTAAAATATTCGTTTATACCTTCAAATGAATCACTGATGGAACATCCAGAGATTAAGAAAATAGAAAAAAATACTGCAATCAATGATTTAGATAATTTCAACATTTTCTTATTATAAAAAAAAAGGAGAGTAATTCAACTCTCCTTTTTTATAAAGCTTGAAAACTTCCTGTATTCTACCAGAAAAAGAAAGCTCCAATACCACCGAATGAATCTTCGATTCCTCCACCCATGTGGAATGTTTGTTCAACGTAACCACCTTCAGCAATAAGTCTGAAGCTGTCATTAACGTTATGCCAAATCATACCAGAATGCATGGTTTGTCCATTCACTTCAGCAATAGCAGTAGTGCTCATATCGTTACCAGTCTGTCTCATGAAGTTACCACCATAAGAATAACCTACGCTAGTACCTTGACCGAAATCAGCAGTACCTTGGATATAACCACCATAACTGTTTCTTTCTTTACCAGCATCATCTAATGCACCATAGTCACCATGTTGACCTCTCATACCCATAGCAGATCCGTACCAGCCAGATGCTACAAGTGAGAACATGTCATAAGTTAACTTGGTACCAAAAGCAACACCAGCAGAATCTACGTCATCGCAGAGTTTGCTGTTTACGTGCTCAGCTGTAGTAGTCGAGTTACCTGATCTACAAACGCCTTTAGCAGCTGTTGAGAATTCAGTGTTTTGGTAAGAAGCATCTACCCAAAGATTAATACCTAAATCACCAAGTGAAGTGCCATAAGTAAGCTCAGCTTCAACTCTTGGGCTTACATTTTCTTCTGCATCAGCAGCACTACCTGAAGAGATAACATCGTTAGGATCAAAAAGACCAACTTTAAAACCGATTGGACCTAAACCCGGAGTTGTCCAAGTAATTTGTGGATGAAAGTCTGCGTATAAGTAACCCAGACCAATTCTACCAAGTGTTGTACCAGATTGGTCGGCAGTAGGTAATGCACCAACACCAAATAGTAGCATATCGTTTAAGATAGCTGAAGATTGGTGAATACCAAGACTTTTACCGATTAAAACAGTACCAAAACTACCTGATACAGAAAAGTTAGTTTCACGGTTATTGATAAGACCTGCACCTAATGAATCTTCAGTACCTTGCATATGCGTGTAAAATGCAAGACGAGTTTGCATATCTAAACCATTATTAGTAGGTGCTTTTAAAGTCATACCCCAAACGTTAGGTAATAGACCAGTAACAACACCTGTACTATCCATTGCCATGTTTGTAACATTACCAGCGTCACGGAATGTAGTCATCCCAAACGCACCTTCACCACCACCAGCGTTAATACCGCCCGTTGCAGCGTCAGCAGTTGTAGAAGCACTTTGGTGCATAACAAACGCGTTAGCTGCACCATCGAAAGAAACTTCCCAACCCTCTTGACTCATCAATAAGATTTTTGAATCAACAGAAGTAGAAGCCAAAGCCATGACTGCTGGAATTGCAGCTACCATGATTTTTTTTTGAATATTCATAATATTCCCTTCCTTAAAGTTAATATAAAAAATTATTTTACAAATTCTCCCCGATAAATAAATAACTATCTCCCGAAGTTGAAAAAAACAACAACTTTTGTTGTATTTTTGCAACATATTTTATGAAAGTACTAGTTTCTAAGGATGAAATTAACAGGAATCTTTATTTTTACCTCATTGTTTTCATCTAAAATCACTTTGGGTGGTGAGGGAAATTTATAATTTTTCAAGATTGTTTTTGTAGCTTTTGCTAATCTTCTAGGCCTTTCTTTTTCTATTTCTATAATTATAAGTTTTCCATTTTGATTAAGTGTTATTAATGCTAAAATTGTTCCTTGTTCACGCCTTTTAATTGATTGTAATGGATAAGATTTAGCTGCTAAATGATTGATCTGGTTGGATATAAGTCTCAAAAAACCACTTAATTCTTTATCAATTAAAACTCGATCCTTTTTTAAGCTTGTTTTATTAACAGTTTTTTGTGAAAACTTTTTTTCTACTTTTTTTTTTGGTTTTTGAACTGTTTTTGTTATTTCTTTTTTCTTAGTTTCTGACTTTTTTTCTATAGGGATAATTTTTTTTAAAGGTAGTATTTTTTCTACTTTTTTTTCAGGTTTTTTTATTTCTTTTGGTTGAGAGAATTCTTTGTAGGTGCTTAAATCCATTACAACAACATGTCTTTCCTTTTTAGTAATTTGTTTATTGAAGTTGTAAAATGCAGAGAAATGAACTGAAATTGAAATTAAAATGGCTAGAAAAAAATAGTTCTTTCGTATCATTTTATTTTTTTTGTGCAGTTTTAATATAAATTTTTCTTATATTTTTATTTTTGAGTCTTTTAATAATTTTGTTAAACTGAAAAATCTTGAGTTTTTTGTCTATATCTAAAGTAATTTTGTTTTGTCGAGGAGAAACAATTTCTTGAATTCTTTCTAGATCAACTAATTCTTCTTTAAAAAAAATTTCTCCATTTTGATTAATTGTTATAACCATTTCATTTTCTAAATTACTCCTTTCATTACTAAAGTCTGAGTAAGGCCTAGTTACAATTTCAGTTTCCTTTTTTTGAATTATACCCGTTAGAAGAAAAAAAATTAAAAGTAGAAAAACTAAATTTATCATAGGAATGAGATTTATTTGTTCATCAAGACTTTTTTTGTTGCTCTTTTTATTTTTTAAAATCATTTGCAAAGCTAATATTTTTAACATTATTTTTTTTTAAGATGTCAATAGTTGAAATCAGTGAATCAATGCTAGAAGTTTTATCGTTTAATAAAACCACCTGATCAAATTTTTCTGATTTCCATTGATTATTAAATTCCTTTTCAAAATTTTCAGGTAAAATTTCTTTATTATTAATTGAAAACTTTTTATCATTTTTTAGATATATAAAAAAAACCTTTTCTGCATTAGTTGAGCTACTAATTTTTTTATCAATAGAGAAATTTATTTCCTTGGTTTTTTTAAAATTTGTGGCAAGCATAAAAAAAACTAGCATTAGAAAAATAATGTCTATTAGTGGAATTATATTAATCCGCAAGTTTTTTTTTTTAATTTTATGTTCCAGCATAATTCTTACTCAAATAACATAATTCTTTTAATTAAAGATTCTGTTTCATTAAGATTTTTTATAATTTTTTTATCAAAAAAATAATGGCTTATTAATGCTGGTATTCCAACAATAAGACCCATAGCAGTTGTCAGAAGTGCAGTCCAAATCCCACCCGCCAAAATTGAAGGATCAACTAAACTCCCACCTAATTCAAGTTCATTAAATGAATCAATCATCCCAATTACCGTTCCAAGCAAACCTATCAGAGGACTGACCTGTGCAACAACTTCAAGGGTTGGCATAAGAGTTTCAATTTTCTGCACCTCTAGGTTTAGTAAGATTCTTATTTCATCTTCCTTTTTCTCCTGAGATGTTTTTTTTTTTAAAGTGTTGAAAATATTTTTTAGCAAAGTTTTTTGATTTGAAGAACTTGAGTGATCAATTTTTTTTTCAAACTCTACTAGGCTTGATGAAGAGTCAAATTCATTCTGAAATTTTTTCAGATTTATTCTGTTAAAAAAAATAATTTCAAAAAATTTATAAAAAATAATTGATACGGTTATTAATGATAGAAGAATCAAGATCGAAAAAATAATTCCTCCTTTATCTAAATAATCGATAAAAATTTCCATTAATTACCCTTATACAATTGAAGTTATACTAACCCTTTTAGAATTTTTGGGTACTTTTTTGTTAATTTATTATACTCAGCTAAAATAGATTTACTATCAATTTTTAGTGATCTTCTACAACACTTATTTTTATAATCAACTACTACAGTTCCAGGTCTTTTTGAAAAAAAGAGAATTCTATCACCCAACAATAATGCTTCTTTAATATTGTGAGTGATCAATATTATTGTAGTAGGATTTTTTTGCCAATAATTAACTAAGACTTCATAAAGATTTTCAGATGTTGGTTGATCCAAAGATATAAAAGGTTCATCCATTAGTAAAATTTCAGGTTTGTTTACAAAAGCTCTGGCTAATGAAACTTTTCTTCTCATACCTCCTGAGATATTATTCGGATACGAATCTAAAAACTCTAACAATCCAAAACTTGTTAACAAATTCTTAATTATTTTATCGGTTTCCACCGAGTTTTGTTTGCATATAAGCTTAACATTTTCTTTTAGTGTGAGCCAAGGTAACAGCCTTGAAGTTTGAAAAACATAACCAAAATTAGCATTTCCATCTATTTCTCTGTTATTAATCAGTAATTTTTGTCCATCGCCTTTAATTAGACCACCTATTATGTTCATTAAAGTTGTTTTTCCGCATCCTGATGGTCCAACAATACATATAAATTCTTTAGGTTTAATTTTTATGTCAATGTTTTTTAAAGCAACTATTTTTTTCTTGTCGTGCTTATTAATATAGCTTTTTTCTTTAATCTTAATGGTAAAAGACATGATTATTTCCAAATAGTTGCTCTTTGTTCAAAGGGACGAACAAGAGCAAATTCAACAAAAATTATTAATAATACAAATGTAAAAGTGTATGCTAAGATTCCAGCGATATCAAAAAATTGAAAAAAACCATATAGTTTAAAACCAACCCCTTCACTTCTCCCAAGAAGTTCTACTACCAAAACAATCTTCCATATTAGTGATAAACCAGATCTAGCTGAAGACATAACGTACGGATACAATTGAGGTAAGATTACTTTGAAAAAAAGTCTTTCTTTTGGGATTTTATAGAATTTTGCGACCTCTAGATAATCTTTTTCAATTGCTCTTGAACCTTCTCGCATAATCACTGTTACCATTGGAATTTTGTTTAAAGAAACAGCTAAGATAGCCGCCAATTCATTTAGTCCAAACCAAACATAGCACAAAATTATTAATACAAGTGCTGGTATGTTTAGACCGAGCACTAGCCAATCATCAAGGAAAACATTTAATTTTTCTTTTCTTCCCATGTAAATGCCAAAAAAGGTTCCAATAAGCATTGCTATAAGAAATGATAGAAACACCCTTTTTAGTGTTACTAGGGTATGAAAAAAGAGTTCATAATCTTCAGCTTCTTCAATAATTTTTTCAAAAACTTCTCTTGGCCCTGGGAGCAAATCTGGATTGAGCATCATACTAGATGAATGCCAGATAATGAAAAAAAGTAATATTGAGGAAAATCTCAAGATTGCATTTGAGTTGAGAAGATACATGTTAATTTTCCTATTAATTATTTTGCCATCAGGATTATTTTGTTCTCTTAATTTAAAGTTATTGTTCCCAGAAAGTTCCAGGCGTAAGAGCTTTTGCTTTGCCTACAAGATTTTTTCCACCTATTTGTGATAATATAGAATATAATTTGCTTGAACCTTCTACTTGAGATTTTGTAAATTCGGAGGATGGAATTCCTTCTCTATAAGCATCTCTTAGGCTTATAAATAAATTGTTATCATCAGCATTCATATTGGGACGTACTTTATTCCATATTTCATCGGATTCAAGCATTAATTTTTTTGCTTCTTTTGAGGCTACTAAAAAGTTTTTGAGAGCTGAATTTTGGCTTTTAGCCCAAGGTTCTCTAAAAACCCATCCTATAACTGGTATGCCTTTTGGAACACCAAGTGTTTCTATTATATCGGTTATATTTATAATTTTTTTGAAGTTAGTATTAATCAAAAGCTCAGCTTGATATGGCCAATAAGTTAAAATGGCATCAAAATCATCCTGTTGTATTTTTTTGTTCAATAATGGTGGAGCCCCGAAAATAGGTTTTGATATCTTCGCTAAGTCTTTACCAAATTTTTTCTGGTAAAATGCTCTAAAAATTAACCAGCTTTTATCGACTTGTCCTCCAGCCACTCCAATCTTTTTTCCTTTTAGATCTTCATCATTGTTAATTTTTGATTTTTTTGAAACAATGAGTCCACCAGCTGCCATTGAATGAGGAACGAATGAAAAAAACCTACCTTCACTTCTTTGTCTAGAAACCCAAAACCAGTCAGTTACTATTAGATCTACAGCTTTTCCTTGTAACGCAACCGCTGCAGCGTTCTTGCTTGCTAATTCAACTATTTTTAAATTAAAGTTGTTTTTTTTGTCTAATTCAAGTGCTTTGATTAGTTTAAGTTCCCAATTAACACTTCCATATTTTAGTGAACCAACTTTGACAACATCTTCATCTGAATTTGCATTAAAAGTAAAAAAGAAAAAAACAAAAAAAATAAAAAAAAACTTGTATAATTGTGTCATGCTATTCTTTGTTGTTTAATTAGAAACATTCTAATCAAGATTTTTTCCAATTCAACTACATACTACAATATATCTTATAATTAATATGAAATATTTTAAATTAAATTTATTAGGAAAAGAATGTCCAATCCCAGTATTGAAAATAACTAAAAAATTTCTAGAATTAAAAAAAGGCCAAATAATTATCGCCTTGGTTGATGACCCTAAAGCAGAAAATGATGTTGAAGAACTTGGGAAAAAGATTAACATCAAAATATTAGAGAAAAAAAAAATTAAGAATTATTTATCTATAAAAATTCAAAAGACTTAAAATGGAAAAATTACTTGATAAAAATATTGATAATCTAAGTTTTGAAGATTCTTATGAGAGATTAAATCAAATTCTAGAAATTTTAGAAAAAGGAAATGTTAGTTTGGATGATTCTATAAAATATTATGAGCAAGGAATAAAATTGAAAACTCATTGTGAAAATAAACTTAAAACTGCAGAACTAAAAATTCAAAAAGTTATTGAGAATAATAAAATAAAAAATCTTGATGAGTAGAAATCCAGAAGAGATTGAAAGTTTTATAAAAAAATTTTCAACTGAATTTGATCGATTTGCTTTAAATTTAATTCCCAGAAACAAGTCTTTTTCAGATAAGTTATATAAAGGGATGACTTATGTAATTAAAGTTGGTGGCAAGAGGTTAAGGCCTATTTTCTTAGTCGAAATAAGTAAAATTCTTGATGTAAAAAAAAATTATGCTATTAGAACAGCACTTGGTATTGAGTTTATTCATTGCTATTCACTAGTTCATGATGACCTTCCTTCGATGGATAATGATGATTTAAGAAGGGGGCACCAAACTTGTCATAAAAAATTTGATGAGGCTACTGCTATACTTGTTGGTGATGCTTTTCAAGCTTTAGCGTTTGAGATTTTGTCAAATAAAAAAACACATCATTCTCCTGATGTAAGATGCGCTCTTATAAATGAACTGGCAAAATCTGCAGGTGCAAAAGGGATGGTTAATGGACAGATACTTGATCTTGAGGCAGAAAAAAAAACACTAAAACTAAATCAGATTCTTTTGTTGCAAAAACTTAAAACCGGTGAATTGTTTAGATTTTCATGTGTTGCTGGATGTTTTTTATCTAATCATTTGGATAAAATTGAAATATTCGAAAAGTTTGCTCATAATCTTGGCATTGCTTTTCAGATTAAAGATGATCTACTAGACATTGAAGGTGATGAAAAAAAATTAGGCAAAAAAACTAATAAAGATTCTAATAGAGGTAAAGAAACTTTAATCTCATTACTTGGAGTTGGAAATGCCAAAAAAAAATCTGAAGAATTAATTGAAGAAGCGATTCAACTTTTAGATTGTTTTGGAAAAAAGTCTGAAAGACTTAAAGATCTAACAAAATTTATTATTACAAGAAGTAAATAAATTTATGTATGATTCAAGAGTAGTTCCAAACTATCTTCACAAAAAAAGAATTGATTCATCACTGGTATCTTTGAAATTAGTAAAAACAAGGCAAAAGGCTCTAGCTTTAATTATGTCTGGAAATGTTTTTTTAAATGAAAAAAAAATTCTTAAACCAGGATCTTTAATCTTTCAGAATTCAATAATAAAAATCAAGAAGAAGGACTTTGAATGGGTTTCTAGAGGTGGAATAAAATTAAATGAAGCTATAGAAAAATTTAATATATCTGTTAAAAATAAGATCTGTTTGGATGTAGGTTGCTCTACTGGAGGTTTTTCAGATGTATTACTAAAAAATGGTGCAAAATTAGTATATGCTGTGGATGTTGGATATGGACAGTTTGACTGGAAATTAAGAAATTCTAAAAAAATAAAATTATTTGAAAGAACAAACGCAAAATTTTTAACAAAAAAATTAATTCCCGATTCTTTAGATATTTTAGTTTGCGATGTGAGTTTTATTTCTTTAATAAAAGCTATCGATCCAGTCCTAGATCTATTAAAAAAAAAGTACCAAATTATTGTGTTGATCAAACCACAATTTGAGGTGGAAAAGAATTTAGTTGGAAAAGGAGGAATTGTAAGAGATCCTAATATTCATCAAAATGTTTGTAAAAAAATTGATAACTGGTTTAAGACAAAATTAAACCCTTCATTTACAAAAATAATTGAAAGTCCAATTAAAGGTCAAAAAGGCAACAAAGAATTTTTAATTTATATAAAAAATTAGTCTTGGTTTTTGAATTTACTTGATCTATTTATAAGTAATAAGTCAGCGAGAACTATTGCTACCATTGCCTCGCCAATTGGCACTGCTCTAATACCAACACAAGGATCATGTCTGCCAATTGTTTTAATTTTTGTGTTTTGACCTTTAAGATTAATTGTATTCCTTTCCTTAAGGATAGAACTTGTTGGTTTTACAGCAAATGTTATAACTAGATTTTGACCAGAAGTTAAACCTCCAAGTGTTCCTCCAGCATTATTGGATTTAAAAAGTATTTTCTTATTTTTTATACTAATTTCATCGGCATTTTGTTCCCCTCGAAGTTTTGCGCTATCAAAACCTTTACCAATTTCAACCCCTTTAACAGCTGGGATGCTCATTATTGCTTGAGCTACTAATGCATCCACTTTATTAAAAACCGGTTCACCTAAACCGATAGGTAAACCAGATACGACAATCTGAACTATTGCACCTATGGAAGATCCTTTTTTCCTAATATCTAAGAGATAGTTTTCCCAATCTTTGATTTTTTTTTTATCTGGGCAAAAAAAGTTGTTTTTATTTACTTCTTTCCAATCCCAGTTATCTAGATTAATTTTTTTTTCTCCTATTTGGATTAATGCTCCCTTAATTTTTATTTTGTTTCCAAGAATTTTCCGAGCTACTGCTCCTGCAGCCACTCTCATAGCTGTTTCTCTTGCTGATGCTCTGCCGCCACCTCGATAATCTCTAATGCCGTATTTTATTTGATAGGTAATGTCAGCATGACCAGGTCTAAATTTATTCTTGATATCTTCGTAGTCTTTTGATCTTTGATCATTGTTTTTTATCATTAGTGATATAGGTGTTCCTGTTGTTTTACCTTCAAAGATTCCAGACAAAACTTTAACTTTGTCATCTTCTTTTCGCTGAGTTGTAAATTTTGATTGCCCAGGTTTTCTTTTATCAAGAAACCTTTGTATATAAATTTCGTCTATTTTAATGTTAGCCGGTACTCCTTCAAGCACGCATCCTATTGAGTCTCCATGACTTTCACCCCATGTTGTGATTTTAAACAATCTTCCTATGTTGCTACCTGTCATTATTCTACTACAGAAATGTCCGGGGCATCCACTGATTTCATTCCAACTACGTGGTATCCGCAATCTACATGAATGACTTCACCTGTAACACCTGAAGATAAGTCAGATAGAAGATAGATAGCATTTTTTCCAACTTCTTCGATACTAGTACCTCTTTTTAACGGAGAATTATATTCATTCCATTTAAGAATATATCTGAAATCTGAAATTCCAGAAGCTGCAAGAGTTTTTATTGGACCAGCAGAGATCGCATTCACTCGGATGTTTTCT
>CAYYMX010000040.1:0-12153 GCA_964473045.1 uncultured Alphaproteobacteria bacterium
AGGTGGAAACATCTATCGTGGGTTCGAATCCCATCCTCTCCGCCAAATATGAATCCCTATTAGAGATTCATATTTAGTTTAAGGTATTTATAAGGTAATAATTTTTTTTTATTTGTGGTAGAATTGTGGTATTTATATCTAAAAGATTAACGTATTTACTTATCACATTAAATTGTTTACCAATAAAAAAAACATTATCTAAACTATGAAACAACAATTTTCCTTCATTGGTTTAGGCAGGACTTTCGAATTTTTAACCCAATTTTACAAGGTGAAAAGTTTGATGAAACTGGTAAATATGTAAAAAAGTTTTTTCCAGAACTAAAAAAATTACCAGTAAAATATCTTTTTAATCTCTGGAAAGCGCCAAACAAAGTTCTTAAAGAGTCAAATGTTAAGCTTGGAGAAAATTATCCTTATCCTGTAGTAGATATTAAGGATTCTAGAACAAGAGCTTTATTGGCATTTTCATCAATTAGAGATTAAGGACTTTTTGTATATCTTAAATAAGTTTTTATTTTTTTAAAATCTGGAAACAACTTTTTAGCTTCGTCATCTTTAACTGCTGGAACTATTATTACATCTTCGTTTGCTCTCCAATTGGCTGGTGTAGCAACTTTATGTTTGCTCGTCAGTTGAATGGAATCTAATACTCTTAAAATTTCATCAAAATTTCTTCCAGTAGTCATAGGATAAGTTAACATCATTCTAATTTTTTTTTCAGGATCAATTAAAAAAACTGAACGAACAGTAGCATTATTTAAAGCTGTTCTATTACCTTCATTAATTTCCTCAGCTGGTAGCATATTATATAGTTTTGCGATATTTAAATTTTCATCAGATATTAAAGGGTAATTAACTTTGGCTCCTTGAGTTTCTTCTATATCTTTTAACCATTTTTTATGATCATCAACTGGATCAATACTTAAAGCAATAATTTTACAATCTCTCTTTTTAAATTCATTTTCAACCATAGCCATATAGCCAAGTTCAGTGGTACAAACTGGAGTAAAATCTTTCGGATGTGAGAACAATACTCCCCAACTATTACCTAGCCACTCATGCAACGAAATTTCACCATGAGTTGTTACGGCAACAAAATCTGGGGCTACATCATTTATTTTTAAACTCATATCATTTATATTAATAGAAAAAAAAAAAATTAGAAATATTTATTATTTTACTTGTAATTTTTTTCAAAAAATAAAATGATAAATCTATATTAATTTTAGCAATCGGGGTGACGATGCTTCTTAATTTTGAAGAGTTTGACCTCAAAAGTCTATCTGATCCTTTTTTCTTATTTAGACAGAAAAAACTTCTTTCATCTGTAAATTATTTTCTTGATGAATTTAATGGAAAAACTTTGTTTGCAGTTAAATCAAACCCTTTAAGGTTTATTTTGGAATCAATGTATTTTCAGGGACTAAAATCATTCGATGTTGCATCGATAAATGAAATAAAAGTTGTTAGAAATCTTTTTTCAGAAGCTGAGATTTTTTATATGAATCCTATAAAGTCACGACAATCAATAAATGATTCCTACTTTAATTATGGTGTAAGACACTTTGCTTTAGATGATGTTTCTGAGTTGAAAAAGATTCTTGTGGAAACAAATTATGCCAACGATCTTAATTTACATGTAAGACTTTCCATACCTAACAACTTTGCTGAGATTAGTTTATCTAAAAAATTTGGGATTAAGACTGAGGACGCACCGAGTTTTCTTCGTTTAGTAAGAAATAAATGTTCAAAACTTGGGGTTTCGTTTCATCCAGGCTCTCAGTGTATGAATCCTGATGCATTCAAGATTGCTATAAGGTTAGCTGCAAAAGCAATAACCACAAGCAATGTTGAAATAAATTATTTTAATGTTGGAGGAGGTTTTCCTTCATCATATCCTGGACTAAATCCTCCAGAATTAAAAGAGTATTTTTCTACAATACATGAAGAGTTTCAAAAATTAAAATTTTCCAAAGATGTTCAACTTTTAGCTGAGCCAGGCCGTGTTTTGGTATCAGATAGTATGTCATTGATTGTTAGAGTTGAGATGAGAAAAGAAAACAAACTATATATTAATGATGGAATTTATGGATCTCTTCAGAATGCTGGAAATCCAAATTTTAGATATCCTGTAAGAATGATAAGAGATGCAAAGAAAAATAAATTATGTCCATTTAGTTTTTTTGGACCTACATGTGATTCAGGTGACTTTATGAAAGGACCGTTTTATCTTCCAGACTCTATTCAGGAGGGTGATTTTATTGAGATTGGTCAAATGGGAGCTTATTCCTTTACTATGAAAACTGACTTTAATGGTTTTTTTAGTGAACCTAAGGTTTTACTTGTAAATGAAGATTTAACTTTTTCAACTTTGCAAGAAATTAACAAAAAAAAAATTTTTAATGATATATAATTAAAGTATGACTTTTGGTTAATCTATATATTTAAAACAATTAAATAAAGAACTATAGACTAAAAAGCCAGAAATTATAAAAATTAGGATTGACATTGTGTAATTATTTAAAATTTCTAGTGTTTATTTTTTCTGTTTCGGGTTGTTCAATAAGTCATGATAGATTAAGTTCTGTGGCGAAATTGAATGAAAATAATCAATATGTCAATAATTATATCGATGAGTACAAAGTTTCTAAAAAAATAATTTTTAATTTTTTTTGGAAGAACATTTTTAATCCATCAGAAAAAAAAAATTTTAAAGTTGTATCTCCATCCAAAAAAATTTTTCAGCAAAAAAAAAAACATCTTCTAACGTGGTCTGGGCATTCAACTTTCTTGTACCAAAATACTGATATTAATATTTTGGTTGATCCTCATTTCACATCACGAGCTTCACCCTTTAAATTTTTAGGACCCAAAAGATTTATACAATCTGTTCTAAATGAGCAAAATATTCCTGAAATTGATATTGTGGCTATAAGTCATAATCATTATGATCATCTTGATCTTAAAACCATTAAAGTTTTAAATAAAAAATTTCCTAACATTCTATTTTTAGTTCCACTGGGTCTTAAAAAATGGTTTTTAAAAAGAAAAATAACTAATGTTAAAGAATTTGACTGGTGGGAAGGTTTTCAATTTAAAGAAACAAAAATTAATTTTGTTCCTGTTCAACATTGGTCAAAAAGAACACTCTTTGATAGAAATAAATCACTGTGGGGTGGTTGGTGGTTTGAATATAAACAAAAAAAATTTCTACATCTTGGTGATACTGGATATACCAAAGATTTTCTAGATATTAAAAAAAAACTGGGTTCTCCTGATATTGTTGCAATACCTATCGGTTCTTATGAACCAAGAAATATGATGAAGAATAGTCATTTAAATCCTAAAGAAGCGGTCCAAACTTTTACAGACTTGGATGCAAAGATGGCTGTGGCTATGCATTGGGGAACTTTTATTTTGAGTCATGAACCTGTTGATGAGCCAGTAAGAAAACTCAAAGAAAGCTTGAAAAAAAATAAGATTAGCAATCAAGAATTTAGAATTCTAAAACATGGTGAAACAATTTTTCTAGAAAAATAATTTACATTCCTGGAAGTCGTAATATCTGTGAACCAACGGCATCAAGTTCTTCAGACATTTGAATAAATTTGACATGTAGTTCAAATTTTCTTTGTTGGTCGATAGTATTAACCATTTCTTCAATGGCGTTCACATTACTTTTTTCTAGAAAGCCAATGACTAATTTTGCTTGCTGATTTGGTTCAATTTGAACCTGATCAACTGTACCATCAGGATTCTCAGTTGGTTCAATCCTAATATGCCCATCGAGTGACTTTCTTAACTTAGTTTCATTATTGGGAATGTATGTTGCAATTACACCGACATCTTGAGGAATGGCTCCGGGCTCACCACCCATTGGTTGAATACGAATTTCTCCTTGAGGTGAAATAGTTATTTCTCGAAAAGCTGGAAGTATAATTGGTTGCAAACCATCATCAAGTATTTTATTTCCTGCTCCATCTAATAATTCACCATTTTCACTAGTTTGCAAGTCACCTCTTCTAGATAGGGCTACTGTTCCTCCATCTCTAGGTTGAATGACAAAGTAGCCCTCATTGGCAATTGCCAGATCAAGGGGGTTTTTGGTGCTTTCTAAAACACCTTGTTCAACTGAAAATCCACCAACTTCTCTTGCAGAAACTATCCTAGGTTCCACGCCTTTTTGTCGATTCAAATAAATAGAACTAAAATCTGTTACAACATCTTGCCTAAAACCTGGAGTACTTAGATTTGAAAGATTATGGGCAGTAGCCATCTGATTTTCCATTAACATCTTCAGGCTATTCAAAGCTGTTTGGGCCATTCTATCCATAAATCAAACTTTCCTTTAGATAATTAGTCAAATTATGACTACATTCTTATGTTAACGATTGATTGAGTAGTTGCAGCCGTTGTTTCAATTGACTTAGCATTGGCTTGGAAGTTTCTTTGAGCTGTAATCAAGTTCACCAATTCCTCTGTAATATCAACATTGGATCTTTCAAGTGAACCCGAAAGAACAGTTCCAAAACCTTCCGCACCAGCTTCACCAACCGTAGCTGAACCGGACACGGCCGTTTCAACGTACGTTGCGTTACCAATTTGTTTCAAACCGTTTTGGTTGTTAAAGTTTGCAAGAACGATTTTTCCTAATGGATTATTCTGACCGTTAGTATAATTAGCTCTAACCGTACCAGAGGCATCGATTTCCAAACCATCCAAACGACCAGATGTGAAACCATCCTGATTAACTGTTGAAACGAAGAATGGTTGAGCTAGCTGGGTTGATTTGGTAAAGTCAATATCAACATTAATACTAAATCCAGCTTCTTGCTTCTCATAGTGCACGCCTTGTTTTGGGCTTGTAATTTTACCTGATTTATCAAATGTTAATTCTCCTTCATCAAGATATAAAGGATAATAACCACTTACAAGGTTGCCTGGAGGGGTCGTAACTTTGTTACCCGACGCATCAACGTAAAGAGCTAAACCTTCAGAATTTGTTGCTTGTGTTAGATTGTAAATTTGAGGTACTGAACCCACACCAAGCTCAACGTCGTCAAGTCCGAACTTGGACGCTCCTCTAATTTTGATTGTTGAATCTTTTCCGGTTGTACCATTTGTAAATGTAAAGCTGTTGCTTGCAGAGTTATATTTTACAGTAATACCTCCACCAACGGTACCAGCATAATCTTCGATCTGATTAATTCTTTGCTGCAATGCTTCAGCTAAGGTCGTTCCCACATAAAATCCTTGAGGAATTTCAATAATACCTGCAACACCATTAACTGAAACGTTGAAAATGTTTTCATTGCTTTGTGTAGTTAATCTAAAAACTTGAGATAGGTCTTCAGTGGCGGATGCACCAGTTGCTGAAGCTGGATTTGCTGCCAAACCTTTTGCCTCTGTTTTAAGAGCATTCGTTTTTGTCTTTCCAACTCCAACTAAGTTATTATCTCCTGCATAATAATCCGTCGTATCAACGATCGATCCATCAGTTGTAGATAATGCATATCTACCAACTTCAATGTTTGATGCCGTTTGAGCTGTTGAAACTCCAATGGCGCCATTAGCGGCGATTGCTTCACCAGTTGTGCCACTACTAAATTCAAAAGCTTTTAATTCACTATTGTAACCAACTTTAACTCCATATCTTTTATCGTTAAGTTGAATTTCCGAACCATCTGCAACGAATGTTCCTGCTGAGAATTTTTCACCACCTCTAATAAGAGTCGTCGGCGTGTCATCAGCCGTTGGAATCCCAAGATTGTTTGTAGAAGTCGCAGTTGATGCTCCATACATTTTAAAACTGTTGAAGTTACTGTTTGTTCCAGTTCCAATTAAGTTTCTATCAACTTCAAACTGAAGTCTTTGATTGATGACGTCATATGTTACTTCAATTGGAGGGTTCTTTTCATCAACCCATTGCATTTGAGCGCAAGTTTTAGTTGCAGTGCCATCACCATTCAAGTGATTGTCACGATTATTAAGATGACCACTATCACCAATACCCACTAAATCATAAGTATCCATTACTGCTCCACCAGTAGTTTTACCTGTCTTTAAAGTAAAATCTTCTACAAAACCATCTAGTATGTGTTTACCACTATTACCTGTAACCATTTGTCTATCTGTATAAGCGTGTTTGTTTGAAGTGCCAATTTCTCTCATCACAAGTTTTTTATTACTAAAGTTTTCGTTTGCACCTTTGTAAACGGCTGTAGTGTCTGCCCCTTCAAAGAAAGCTTCTACTGAAGTTGATGCTGTACTGTAAAGTTTTGCAAGATTTCCTGCAGTATAATCAAGGCTAAAGTCAGAATCAGGAAAATTCATTCCAGACGTACTGCATTCTACGTAATATTGTGCAGCAGAACTTACTGTTTCAGAGCCAACGCTAGTAACCGTAAATTCTCTGCCGTTAATGTAATTTCCATTAGTAGTATCAGTAGCACTGGCATAAAATGTGCCAATTAACCTTACTTTTGAATTGGCTGCAATGCCGTTGGTAGCTGGGTTAGTAGTACCGAAGTGAAATCTAACGGTGTTTTCTGATTGATCATAAAAAACTGCTTTTCCCGGATTAACTGTAGCTACTCCAGGATTTATAGCTAGTGCTGTTTGTTTATCATAAACGTGAACAGCAGGACTATTTCCATAATTTGAGTATGTTAGATATTGATTTACAGCAGTAAATCCAGATGCAGCAGTAGCACTTGAAGATACATTTCTTTGAAAAGTAAAAGCCTGACTTTGATCGAGCTGTGTAGTCATTTCTTTTCCGGATGCTCTATAAAACAATTGATCGGCAATACCAAGTGATGATGCCTTGGACGCATCAGTTACTCCACCAGCTGAAGCACCAGTTTGTTTGGTTACAGCGTAAGTGTTTAAAGCATCGTTAAGTCTTGCCTGAGTATGAGCCAAAAATTGCTCTCTTGTAAAGTCTGGAGATGCACCAGTTAATACGATGCCCTCTAAATCTGAAACATAAGAATCAGATAAAAGATCAACGGGTATTGGTGTAGTCAAACCAGTTGATGTTCCATCTGCGTTTAGTTTAAGAAGATCAATGGTTAGCGTATCATCAACGTTCTGAACGATTTGAATTTTTTTATCATCACCGTATGCTGCGTTAACTGATCTTTGAATTTCTGCTGAAAGTTGTGCAGCATTATATTGACCTGGTCTGATGTTAATGTTAACTGGTTGGTCACTACTATCAACATTAATTGTCATGAAGTTTTTACCCCAGTAAATTTGTGAACTATTATCACCACTTTCTCTTGTAGAGGAGAATTGTAAAGGATCAGTAACAATGGTTACCGTTTTGTCACCTTCCTCACCAAAGTCGAATCCACTTCCTTCACCAGTTATTTTTGCTGGAGTTGAGTCAACTAGTGTTTTTAAATCATCTTGTCTATAAAGTGCTGAACCTTTTCCTTCTAGGAAGTAGTTATCATCAGGTACTTTAGTAGTTGTCTGACCAAAACGGTCAATGTAAATTGGTTGTTTTGTATCATTAACTGAACGAACCAAATCTGGATTAATAACGGTGTCATTGATCACTAATCGTGTTTCATATTTATTGGTTGGGTCAGCGGCAGATGCAGCTTGAGTTCTAATGAAATAAACAGTTGCAATCGTTGGATTACCCAAATCATCATAGATTGTGATTGATGTTGAATTGTTGTATGTAGTTGGATCGTTCTGATTAAAAACGTAACCAGTGGCAAACTGAGGATTATCTGAAATAACGTCACTTGTTGCAGATACGTTTACACCTAATTCTATTGAAGTTGTCGCTTGCGGTGTACCAGATGTAACTGGAAGTTGAAGCGGTACGGCACTTACTAAATCTTTAGCCGTTACGGAACCATCAGAGTTAACTGGAAATGTTAATAGATACTGACCAGAGGAGTCAGTAACGTATCTATCGTTGTTAACGTTGAATGAACCGTTACGTGTATAAACCGTTTGACCTGAAGTCAAAGATGGTTTTAATGAGAAGAAACCTTGTCCTGAGATTGCTAAATCCAGAACGTTAAGTGAAGAAGTAATATTACCCTGTGTAAACTGTTGTTTTACACTTTTTAAGATCGTACCAGAACCAATAGAGGATGATGCATTCTGTAATGGTGAGGTTGCGAAAATATCACCAAATTCTGCTCTTGATCTTTTAAAACCAGTTGTGTTAACGTTCGCAATATTATTCGATGTTGCCGAAATATCCGACTGTGCTCCGTTTAGTCCTGTTAGTGCTGTGTAAAATGACATATTACTTCTCCTCTATTGTTAATTAATCATTTGATTTAAATTTAATTGCTTCAGAAGCTGAAATTTCTCCGTAATCTTTCAGTTCCAAAATAACATCTTCACTATTTTTTGGTGCGGATGCTGCAACTACTTTGTTATAAACTGCTGTGCTAAGTCCATCAGCAGCTTCACCATTTCCAGCATATGCTTGAATGGTTAGTCTAGTTTTGTTTCGTTTTATTTCGTCCGGAATATCAGTCCAACTAAATCCGACCAAACCCTTTTCCTGAGTTCCTAAATTCATAGTGTGAACAACTTCGCCTGATGGATTTGAAAATGTTAAGCCAACATCATTTGAGAACGCTGGTAAATCTACCACCCCATGGATCTGACCTTTATCATCTGGGCTTGCAACTTGTCCAGGAACCAATACAGAATGACCTAGAAATTGAGCAGCGGTTGCTACTCTATTTGGTTCAAGTTTAGAACCAAGAGAATTAAGGTTGTTATTAATCTCAGTGATTCCTGTTACAGTTGAAAATTGTGCCATTTGAGCTATGAAATCTCCATTGTCCATAGGGGCAAATGGATCTTGATTCTGCAATTGAGTTGTCATCAATTTTAGAAAATCTTCTTGACCAAGCTTGTTCTTGTTTGTTGGTTTGGCAGCTTCTTCTTGAGACTTGATTCCCAATTTATTTAAAATTGCGTTTAGAGACTGATCTGATGATTTGGTTATTTCTGTCATTTTTTTACCTTAGATTATTTTCCCATGTTAGCTGTTTTAAGCATTAGTGCTTTAATAGTTGAAATCATCTCAACATTATTTTGATATTGTCTTGAAGCCTCTAACATATCAACATACTCTTCTTCGACGTTAACTGGAGCTCTATATATAAAACCATCTTCATCAGCCATTGGATGACCAGGTTTATATTCTTTAATAGGTTCTATATCCATTTTTTCGACAGTTACCGCATCAACGGTTGAAATTCCTTTTTTTCTTATTAGATCAAAGTATTTAGTTTCAAAAACTGGTTTTACTGGTTTATATGCATCTTCAGGGTTACTTGCAATGTGATCTGCGTTTGCTAAATTACTTGCTACAGCATTTAGTCTCACTAACTGGGCACCCATTGCTCTTTTAGCTATTTGGTAAATATTTTTAATTTCATCTGACATTATTCACCCCTGATTGCACCTATTAATCCTGAAAGCTTTGAATTAATAAAATTAAGTGTTGTTTGATATCTAATTGAATTTTCTGCAAACTCCATTTGTTCAACTTGCAATTCAACTGTATTTCCATCCATAGATGGTTGAAGAGGTTCTCTGTACTGTACTTTCCCTGGTAAATTTTTTGAAGCTAAAGCCATATGACCATTACTTGTTGTATTTAATGGTCCAACACTCAAAGATCTAGCAAGTTCAACTTCAAAATCTACATCTCTTGCTTTATAATTTGGTGTGGCAGCATTAGCAATATTTGATGCTAAGATCTCATTTTTTTTGTTTCTTAGCCCTAATGCGTTGCTGTAAAGTTCAAATTGTTGTTTAATATTGGTAAGCATTTTCTTTAATTTTATTCAATTTTGGTTTGGAATTTGCAAATTAGGTGCCAAAAGAAAGGCGAAAAGCTTATGAACGAAAAAAATATTGGAAATAATGAGTTAGATCCAGAAATTATTAAAGTTAGAGATCAAATTATTAGTAAAATTGGTGATAAATCACTTGAAGAAGTTAATCAAATTATTAAAAAATTGCTTACTGAACAAATGGATGAAGTCACTAGACTCGGGGCTTTAGCAGCTAGGGTAAAGATTATAAGATCAAAGATTGAATTATTATATGAGAATAAAGTTGATGTAAAAAAATCTCCAACAAAAGTTCGAAAAAAAGTACCACAAGCAGTTGAAAGCAAAAAACCTGAAGATAAATGGATAAGGATTAAAATGCTTGAAACAGGTGAAGTTAATGGCAAACAAATTGATAAGGGTGTTATTCTTGATGTAAAAGAGGAAGATGGCGAAAAACTTGTAAAAGCTAAAAAGGCAGAAATTGTAGAAGAAAAAGCTGAAGGAGCAACTCCAATTGAAAAAGAAAGTAAAAATGAAACTAAAGATGAAAGTAAAAAAGAAAAATCTTCTGAATCCAAAGAAGAGGAGAAAGTAGAATCCAAAGATGAAGAAAAGAAGGATACACCGGCTGAATCCAAAGAAGAGGAGAAAGTAGAATCCAAAGATGAAGAAAAGAAGGATACACCGGCTGAATCCAAAGAAGAGGATTCTTCAAAAAAAGAGTCTGAAGAAGAATTACTTAGGATTCATGAAGAAAGGGAAAAACAAAAGAAACTTGACGCAGAAAAAGAAAAAAATAAAGATTCAGGAGAAAAAGATAACGAAGGTAATGATTCTTAGAACTTTTCTATTCCTAACTTTTTTACTAGTAATTAGTAGTTGCGAAGATTTTTTTTTAAGATTTAAGTACGAAACTTATGAGTGCGAAAAAAATTCTCACAATTTAAAAAAAATATTTATTTTGAATCAGAATGTTGGCGACACAGTTGAAGGAAATATTGATGATCGTATCTACAATCTAAAAATAGAAAAAAACTCTGAAGAAGAAATGATAATTGAAAGTGACAATCCAAAAATTCTAATTAAAATCAACAAAAATAATAACCTTTTAAACGTCAATATTAAAAATCATGTATTTAGTGTTAAATGTGAAAATTATCGTTTCAGGATGTAAAAAAATTAATCTTTTCCATGATATTTTATTATAGGCTCTATCTCATCTGCAGACATTCCAGTGGTAGCAGAAATTTCATCTATTGATTTTCCTTCGTTTGCCATATTAATTGCGGTTGTAATATTTGAGTCAGCTTTAAATGAATCACCTAAGCGAGAAATTTCCTGATTTAGTTTGTCTAGTATGTATTTATAATCTTCTAAAATTTTTTTTTGTTCACCAAATTTAAGCTCAAAAGATCTAAACTCTTCAACTAATTCTTTTAAAGCTCTTTCATTAGAAAGAAGTTGCATTGTATTGGATTTGTTTTTTGTATAATCATAAAATATAGCAATCAATGAAATTATTACAACGAGCACGAACATGAACAGCAAAATTTCACTGAATGTTCCTATTGGATCATTTTCTAGTAAATCTTTAAGAAAATTCATTGATTTATCTTATTCAGTAATTTTGAGAACAACAACTCAATTTAAAATTTAAATTTTATTTTTTTCCAAAAATTTTTTGAATTGTTCAAACAATTTAGTTCTTTGTTCTTGTTTTTTGACCATTTGTCCTATCAAAATCTTCAATATATCTGTCTTTTCAGATATTTTTGTAGAGTTGGTACTAATTTCTTTGGATCTAATTTGGTTTGATAGGTCGAGAATACTTTTCTCTAATCTATCAATTTCAGTGGAATCATTGCTCTGTAATGTCTTTTTTAAGAGACTTATAAGGCTATCTAGTTCATTTTCCATTAACTAATTTGAAAGTGTATTAATCCTTCATTTCTTTATAAGCATCAAATAAAGCATCAGCTATTTTGTCAAGGTCTAAAGGATATGAGCCATTTGCAATCGCATTTTTAATTCTAGTAGTAGAAACTTTATCGATCGGTGGTTCTTTGGCCATGTCTTTAATTCTCTCTTTAGTAATAAAATGGGTAACTTTTTCGCTACCAGATTTTTCTTGTTTTGCAGATTCGACTTTAGTAGCTTTAACTTTTGCAGCAGCTATGTTAGCTTTTTTAACATCAGAACTATCCGTTTTAACGTTGTTAGCAATTTTACTTTTAATTTGATCTATCATAAGCCTAATCCTATTTTAATATATAACGACAGTCTATTAATATTGTTTAGCTTTTAATACAATTTTTTTTCT
>CAYYMX010000041.1:0-11973 GCA_964473045.1 uncultured Alphaproteobacteria bacterium
TTGGGCTAAATTCACCAGAGAAGATTATTGCGCTAATTAAGGAGAATAATCAGATTTCTGATTTCATAGACAAGAACATCACGGTCTCTTCTATCGGCTACGTCTTGATTTCAGTCATATGGATTTTTTTACTGGGATTGGTATCACCACTTCTACTTTTCTCAAGTTTTTTCTTCAACTTCAAACTGGGTTTTCTTTTGTCAATTTTTGCTTTCACACTTGGTGCAACTTTGACCTACATTGCAGCAAACAATTTTTTTGAAGAAATAGCAAAAAAATACCTTAACAAAAAATTTCCTAATCTTAAAAACCTCAACACAGAGAGCAGTGTTTTTTATTTTTTTATGTTAAGATTAATTCCTGGAATCCCATATTCATTAAAAAACATAATGGCGATATTTTTTAATTTAAACACCAAGAAATTTTTCTTGATCACCTTGCTTGCTGAGTTACCTCAGATCTTCATATTGATGAACATTTTCTTGGGATTCAAAAAGGTCATCAACAACAATGATGATTACGACCTTGAAAATTTATTGTCTCTTGAAATTTTTTTCCCCGTTCTTGGATTGTTTTTTTTCCTTTTACTAGCATATTTCATCAAAAAGAAATTCTTTAAAAAAGTTTTCTAAACTTTATTCTTCTTTAAAAATTAAATTTAATTTTCAGGTATTAAAAAATTTCCAATCGAGGAATAGCACAAATAAATTTCGCTTTCCAATTTCTAACATACTTTAGTTGTTCTTTTATTTCACTTTTAAGATTCCAGGGTAAAATAATTACATAATCTGGTTTCATCTTAATTAAATAGTCTTCATCTACTATCGGTATATGACTGCCAGGAGTGTACAATCCGATTTTCTTTGGATTTCTGTCAACTATAAATTGAATAATATCTTTTTTTAAACCACAATAGTTTAAAAAAGTATTTCCTTTTGCAGCAGCACCATAGGCTGCAAATTTTTTTCCTTTAGAAATTTTTAGATAAAGAAATTTTAAAAAATCTACTTTAATTTTTTTACAATTTTCTCTAAAACCAGCATAAGTTTTAATATCTTTAGAACCTTTAGAAAATTCAAACTCTCTCAGTTTTTTAACTCTTTTGGATTTCTTGTACCGTTGTGGATTCTTATGCTGTAAATAATACCTGATGCTTCCGCCATGGATGAAGGGTTCTTCAACATCAAAAACATCTAACATATTATTCTTGGCAATAAATTCAACTGAGGTTAGTGACAAGTAGGAAAAATGTTCGTGGTAAATTGTATCAAATTGATTTTTTTCAACAAGATTTATGACGGATGGATTTTCAATGGTAACAACTCCATTTTTTGAAAGACAAACTTTTATCCCTAGCATAAAATCATTGATATCTGGAACATGCGCAAAAACATTATTTGCAATTATGAGATCAAACTTACCCTTTTTTTTTACTAAATCTTTCGAATATTCTAGTCCAAAAAACTTTTTAATGACTTTATGTCCTTTTGATTTAGCTATATTTGCTGCTAAGCTCGTTGGTTCAATACCTAACAGTTCTAATCCGGAAGCAGCAAATCTATCTTGTAAATAACCATCATTAGATGCTATTTCCAAAAATGAATTAGAATTGTTAAATTTAAAACGTTTAATTATCTTATTTGTATAATCCTGAACGTGGGATAATAATGTTTCTGAATAAGAGCTAAGATAAGGATAATTATTATTAAATAGGGATTTATTATCCAGAACGTCAAGAGTTTGAACCAACCAACAATTAGAACAAACAAAAATTTTTAGTGGATAAAAAATTTCATTATTTCTTAAATCTCTTTTATTTAAAAAAGCATTTGAAGGGGGAGTGTGGCCTAAATCAACTACAATATGGATTTTTTTACTTTTACATGATCTACAAATCATTTTTTTTTCCAGAAAAATTCTTTAGTTCCGAGTCTTTTATAGATATATTAGTAGTCTTTAATGGCCATTTAATATCTAAATATGGGCTAGTATGTCTAAAACCACTCTCACTATTTTGATTATAAACTTCTGTATGTAAATATAACATTTGACAATTATTACAAAGTGTCTGATATCCATGAGCAAAACCTTTGGGAATATATACTGCATTCATTTTTTCTGAAGACAGAATTGTGCTAGTCCATTGACCAAATGTATTAGAATTCGGCCTAATATCTACAATAACATCATAAACTTTTCCTTGTAAGCAACTAACTATTTTATCTTCTTGGTAAGGTTTGTTTTGATAATGCATACCTCTTATTGTTCCTTTTTTTTCAGAAAATGATGAATTAATTTGTTGTATATCTTTACCTTTATTTACAGCAAATAGTTCTTCTTGACAAAAAAACCTTGCAAACCATCCTCTATCATCAGATTTTTTTTTAATAAGTAATTCAGAGGCCCCTTCTAGTCTTAATTTTTTAATTTTAATATTCATATTTTTTTCATAAAATTCATCAAAATTTAACTTCATTAAAACCTTTGGTTATCTGATTCATTAATTTTAAATTATACAAATCCTTTTCATGCTGCCTGTACCCTTTCAAAAATAGTTTAGTATAAACTCTAAAAGGATCTTCAAAATTATCTAAAATTGTGCCGTCTTCTTTTCTGAAACTTACTCTATAATTTGAATTATTTCCAACTTGAATTCTAGTAAATTTATGTTCATTTAAATATATCGTCATATTCTTTTCTATCAACGGATCTTCCTTAAACTCAAACTCAACCTGAGCATTTGAATATCTAAATTTATAATTTACATTTGATTCTAAAATGATCTTCTGAATTTTTTTTATATTAGAAAAACCCAAAATCTCAACCAATATAGAAAGTCCATGAGGTAGCAAATCTTCTGATATTTCTTGGTACTTTGCAGATCCATTAGTATGAAAAATAAATTTTAAATATTTTATTTTTTTTACTTTTATGTTGGCCATTAAAGATTTTAAAAAATAAGTATTACTAGTATTAACTAAAAAGTTCTTATTTTCATGAGATTCTAAAATACTAATTTTATTTTTAAATTCCTCTAAGCCTAATTCTTTATCCCAAAAAAGAGGTTTTTCACAAAACACCGAAATATTATTATCAAATGCTTTTAGAAGAAATTTAAAATGAGTTGAAGGGGGAGAACAAATTAATAAAATATCAATTTTTTTAGAAAAAAAAAAATTGCAGTCATTTGTAATTAATGGAGTATAAGAAAATTCTTTAACAAAAAAATTTTTTGTTTTTTCAATACTTTCTTCTGATCTAACTAAAACACATCTTATTGGGCAGTTGTTTTCAAACATTATTTTGGAATGGATTTTAGCAATTAAACCAAAACCAATCATACCAATCAATTTGTTCATTAGTCTCAAATATCAAAAATATTTGATTTAATTATTGCCTTATTAGCCAAATGCATTTTTCTATCGCACCTACATCCACTTTTTTTAATTTTTTCTGAACAATTTGTAAAGAAATCTTTTTGATTAGAAATATTGTATTTATAAAAAAGATCCCAAAAATTATGTTCTGCTAAATTTCCCAGAGCAGTAGAGTGAAAATTTGGAGAACTGGATTGTGAACAGTTATAGAGCCAACCATCGTAACCTACTGTCGGAAAAATAAAACGTGCGAAGCAGGGTAGAGTTCTTGTTTTTCTATGTATGTCTTCTTCTTGATCAATATCAACCAATTTAACCTTACATTCAGGAGAATCTTGTGAAATTAAATAATCTGAGATCTTATTTTTAATTTTTTCTTGTTCTTTGAAATTTGGCAGAGTATTTTCACACAATTTAATATCTTTAGGTTGCTGCAAAAAAGAAAATCTCAAAAAATTACAACCAACGCCTTTAAAATCCTTTATAAATTGTTTGATTTCGTCTAAGTTATCATTTGTTTTGTTAATCAAATATGCAGCACTTAAGTCAATATCATCATTTGCTTTTCTTATTTTTTTTGCATTATCAACAACACGAGAATAGATATTTACGTTAGCTTTAATACTATGCATTATGTTATAAGTTTTATCTGATCCGGCATCTACACTTAAACTTAAATAACTACTAGACTGAATATTTTTTCTGGATATTTGCTCTATAAAATTATCACTAATTTTTAGTGCTTTAGTATTAAAACCAAAAATTAGATTTAAATTAATAGCCTCTCTTAAAAGGTCATCAATGTATGGTGAGTTCAGAGGATCAGTAGCATAACCAGCAAAAATTACTTTTTTTACACCTCCAAAAGAAATTTCATTAAGAACTCTTAAAGCAAGTGCTTTTTCCATTCTAGGAGATTTTGAATCATCAGCTGATGCACCGTAACAGTAAGCACATTCAAGCCAACATATTTTTTTTAAGCTCGACGGAGGTGGCTGAAATTCAACTTGATAAGGAATAATTTCTTTGGAAATTACATCATCTTTAAATTTTTCAAAATTATCGATTATTGTATTTGAGTACGAGTATGATTTCTCAAGTCTTTGATCTTGGATGATTTCAGTCATCCAAATCTATTTGCAATCTTGATACCATACCTAAATCTAGTATTAGATTAAATAATATAATCTAAATCTAGTATTAGATTAAATAATATGTCAAGTTTTGCAAGTTAATCTCTAAAATTAAATGGTTTATGTTGTATTTAATTTACAATTAAGTTATTTGAAAATATTTATCTTCTTTTCCAACTAAAATATTAGAAATATTGCTATTGATTTCATCAAGATGTTTTGGAGTATCGATTGGGTACCAAGTACCATTTATTTGAAATTGGCTAACACTACCATTTTGAATATATTTGTTAAATAAATACGTTTCAAAGTCACAACAATTTTTCCAATCAAATGAATTCAAACATTTTTTCTTGATTATGCACAAACCAGAATAAACTTCTCCTCTTACTTTTCTGTTACTAATTATCTCAAGATTCTTTACTTTTAAGTCTCTTTTAAATCCAACCACATTATTATCCTTAGTTGTAATTATTCCCCATGGACTAGTGACTGGTACCGAAGATAATGTTATATCATCTTGATTTTTCATGTGAGTTTTATACATATTTTCTAAATTAAATTGAAAAATTGTATCACTGTTAATCAAAACGAAATCGGTATTATCTTCAAGATATTTGAAGACCTTCTTAATTCTTAAGTGAATAGGAGTGTTTTTTCCAGTATCACAAAAAATTAAATCAATATCACACTGTGAAAATTCCTTAATCAAATATTTTTTAATTTTTTCACCCTGATAGCCTAGAGGGAAGATAAACTTTTTAATTCCGTTTTTATACAAAAATCCTATGGTATACCAAATGATTGGTCTTTTATTTACTTTCAACAGTGATTTAGGTGTATTTGAGGTTAATTGACCCATTCTGGAGCTCAGACCACCACACAAAATTATTGCTGAAACTGTCATACTAAACTTACAAATAAATTATTTAATTCATTTTAATTTCTGACCTAGAATTTCATAGTTAAATCAAAAAAATTACTTTAATTTTCTAGAATTCTGACCAAAGTTTTTTTCACCATAGTAACATCACTTCTTTTTAATTTAAAACTTGAAGGCAGGTTAATTCCAATTTTAGAGAATCTATATGAAACATTGTTTTGTTCTGAAGCTCTTTTTGAATCTCTAACTTTTTTAAAAGCTGGTTGTGAACTTAACGGATTAAAAAAAGGTCTGGTGTGAATACCATAATCCATCAATCTTTTGATTAATTTATTTTTGTTCAGGTTTTGTTTATTAATTAAACAAGTTGTAAGCCAATAACTATTATAAACATCTTTTTGTTTTATATTTAAGCTTATGTTGTCGCAATCTTTAAAAGCATTAAAATACCAATTAAATATTTCTCTTTTTTTCTTTATTAATTCATTTATTCTTTCTATTTGTGCAAGACCAACTGCAGCCTGAATATTTGACATTTTATACTTATAACCCCCAATTAATTTACTGTACAAAACGTCATTTGGCTTTCTACCATGATCACGAAGAATCATACATTTTTCATAAATTTTCTTACTATCAGTAACTAGCATGCCTCCCTCACCAGTTGTAACAGTTTTTGTTCCATGAAAACTAAAACAGCTAGTTATTCCAAATTTTCCAGATAATACATTTTTATACTTTGATCCTAAAGATTCTGCGGCATCTTCAATGATGGGGATACCTATTTTTTTTAACTCATCATACTCTGGCATATTCCCGTACAAGTTTACTGCAATTATCGCTTTGGTTTTTTTGTTAACAAGTGGTTTTATTGTTGCATATGAAATACACCAGGTTTTAGGATTAATGTCTGCAAAAACTGGCTTCGCTCCAAGATAAATTATTGGGGCTGCAGAAGCTATCCAAGTTGCATCTGAAACTATAACCTCATCACCAGGACCTACGCCCAATGACAACAAACTTAGGTGCAATGCTGAAGTACATGATGGCAAAGATATTGCGTATCTTCTGTTCACATATTTCTTAAATTTTTTTTCAAATTTTTTAATATAATCAAATGCATTTTCATACCAACCATTTTTTATTGCATCATAAACATAATCTATCTCTTTTTTAGTTATTGATGGTCCTGCGATTGGAATGATTTTTTTCATTTCTTTTCTAAATTTCCTATGTTTTTTGCCATGAAATCTTTCCAATAAATTATTTTTGATCTCATGAATTCTGATGAAGATTTTCCTTTGTGTCCTATAAGATCAAGAATTGTGCAGTATGGGGTAAAACCTTGCTTTAGGTTAGAATAATTTAAAATATCATATTCCATATAATTGATCTTAATATTTTCCTTTTCAAATGATTCATGACAAAGATAATTTCTTGCTCCATGTCCAGTTATATATGAGGTTGCTTTGTTGATTTTACTGATTTGTAATAATTTTTCAGTTGCCTTAAGTTTTAATCTGTAATCTGACGAAACCTTGAATTTTGTTTTAAAACCTAAGAATCTAGATATTTTTTCAATATAATGAATATTTAATTCACCTATATTTTTAAATTCAATTTTTTCTAAATCACCTACAAGCTCTAATACATCTTCAAAGAAATCCGACTTTTCTAAAGATTTTTTAATCCTTCTAATATGTTTTTTTTTCCAACTTGTCTCATTATCAATAGAAACTTGATTAATAGGAATCCTTGATTTTTTTATGGGAATACTCATCCATCCTAAAGAATCATTATTTTTTATTTGAACTCTAGAAATAAATGACCTTCCTTGAGGCAGGGTTGCATCATCGTAATGAACAAAAATATCACAATTTTTTATTTGATCAAAAAGCCCTGGCCAAGGTAAATACATGGGTTGTGATATTACTATTTTCATTGTTTATTTAATCCAATTTATAAATTATAAATAGAAAAAATTTTGTTTGAATTTACCTTGTGATCTATTAACATTTTTTTAATTTCTTTATAAAAAGTAATTGACCCTATAAAAAAGTTTTTTTCAATAATCCATTTATCTTTTAAATCATTCTTTGATTTGATTGGTTTTGAATAACCATCAATATATTTTCCTCTCCAACTTTGATTTGAATCAAACAAATCACTTTTGCCAAAGTCTCCAACTAAAGCTAAATAAGGAATGCATCTAAGTGGGACGTAAAAACAACAATTATCACCAAAATTTTTATAAAATTTTTCAAATTTGTTTAGATTTAGAGAAGTTCTTTCAAAAAAATTTCTACAGATCCCTTTTAAATTTTTTTTCTTTTTGGTGCAAGACCGTTTTGTTTTTTCAGCAATCACGTTAAAAACATTCCCATATTTTCCATAATTTACAACAACTTTATTAAAACCAGCTTTTTGTAAAATTAATTTTATTGAATTTTCAGAGAACATATTTACATGTTGATGTTCAAACATTGAAATGTCTCCTATATTAATATTTTGGGTAGAATTAGGAGTTGAGAAGCAAAAAACGCCTCCAGAGTTCAAAGAATCATAAACTTGGGAAGTAAATTCATAAACTTTTGGTATATGTTCAAATACATCATTACAAAAAATGAAATCTGCTCTTTTTTCAATTGTATTTTGATCAAAAAAATTATTAATTAATTCAAAATTTAACTTTTGACTCCATTTAAAAGAATATTCTGACGGATCAATTCCAATAACATTAAAACCATTTTCAGATAAAAATTTTATTGTAAATCCAGCTCCACAACCTATTTCAAAAATTGTTTTTGGTTTGTAATTTTTCATTACCTTTAGAAAAAAATCGTTAACATTTTTTCCATATTTTAATATTTGTCCTGATTCAGGATTGACAAAACCAATGTTCTCATTCTTAAAATATGATTCCTGCATATACTTCCATTCATTATCTGTTGGAAAAGATTCAAGAAAATCATATTCATCGTTAATTCTAACACGAATCGGCAAATATTTGGGAATAGATGAATCTTTAATACTATTAGATAATCTCCAATAGTATGGCATTTTTTTTATTTCAAGAAAATTTTTTTGAATATTCCAAAGCTGCTTCATGTGCCAAACCAATTGTTGTATGAGAAAAAAAAACTCCTTTATCAGTTCTCATTCCAGTAAAATAAAGTGGAGTATTATTATTTGCAACTAATAGATCAGTATTTTTGGTTAAAAAGTCTTGGTTCTTTAAAGATGGTATTGGCAAAAATAATTTTAAAGGTGTTTTATATGATGATTTTATTTCAGCAAATGGGATAATAGTTTTTAATTCTTTTATTATATGATCCACATCTGGAGATTTCCCAATTTCATGCATTACCTCAACTGAAATAATAAATTTTTCTTTATCCTTGTCATACGCATTGTAATTTACAATTCTAGTTGATTTAATTTTTTTATCAAAACATAAGACATAATAGGATGGAAAAAAACTAGATATGTCATTTTCAAGTTCAAAATAAAAAATACTTAATTCAAGAAAATTCATTGATTCTTTTGAACTTTCGATGATTGAAGCTAAAGGGGAAGAGACTATACATCCGTCAAATTCATTAGAAAAAAGTTTATTATTAAGTAAAAGCTTATTATTTTTGATTTTTACTTCAGCATTATAATATATGCTGACTTTATTTTTTTTTAGCCAAATTTTCACTCGTGATAGAAGTTGTCCAATATCTTTTTTAAATCTAACTCCTAACCTTCCGTCAAATACTAATCCTGAAGGTTTATCTTGTAATGGATTACCAATTACTTGATCGAACCAAATGTCTTTTTTTAGGACATCAGCTTCTGCTTTTTCACAAATCACAACCCTTCTTAAATCACAAAAACAAAAGATAGAACCGCAGCTAAGATTCTTAGATTTTTGTTTCCATAGTTTTTCAAGTATAGGTGAAAATATCTGATTTTCAGCAATTTCTCCAAATTTTTTTTGTAATATATCTTTTGCATTTTTAGGCACAATCTTATTTTTATTATTTAATTTTATTTCTTCAAAAATTTGTTCTCTTAATTTAAAATCTCGAATATCTGGATAACAAGAATTGAAAAAAAGTTTTCCAAAGTTGTAGGTTCCTCCTATATCAACTTTATAACCTTTGAAAACATCGAATACATCTTTACCAAAAATATCGCACAAATGTTTATAATGTTCATTTGTCAAATATAAAACATGCATACCCAGCTCTTGTTCTCCAAATGGAGTGTCTATAGAGCTATAAAGCCCCCCGATGGTTGATCCTTTTTCTATTATACTTACTTCGAAACCCTGATATTTTAACTCAGCTGCTGCTACTAAACCGCCAATAGACGCGCCTATTATTGCAATTTTTTTTTTCATTAATAAAAAAAACCCTAACTACACTCGTAAAAATCATTTATTTTAGTTGTTCAATGCTTACTTGAAATATAAGGATTATACTTCATTGCTATAATAGAAAAAATTAATTTTAATTATTTTTTCTATTAATTGATAAATCAATGAATGGAAACATCCATTCCGTGAGATCTTAAAACATCAACAAGTCTTGATTTTTCATGTTCAGGTACAGAAGAAAAAACAGAATTTAAGACGAATAAAATATTCTTTTGTCTTTTTTCATTTGAAGATGAAGATAAAAACTCTTTACAAAGATTTTCAATTTCAGTTTGCGTGATGAAATTTGGTACTAATTTATAGAACGTTTCTTGTCCATATAACCAGCTTTCTCCTTTGTGCATTTCCCATTGAAATTCATCAAGTGATCTTTTCGATGGGTTGTCAGTATTTTGATTTTTATATTTGGATTGATTGTGAAAAAGTTTTATTTTTTCATTTTCTAATACTACATTATCTTTGTGTGCTAGGAATGAAAGAAAAAAGTCTGAAAAATTAGCGTAAAAATCTGGGTGAACAAAATATCCAAATTTTTCATATCTAGATCTTGATATAGCTGGATTAACAATTAAATGTGGGTGTAATTCTTGTTGCACATGTTCAGTGTTATCTGTAATTTTTAAAACTGCATCCTTTTTCCAGTTAGTTACATTTTCTATATCATAGTCCCAATCCTTAAATATTTCCAGATCGTCTGCTGCAAACAAAAGACAGTCTGAAACAGAATGTTTTGATGCATAATTAATTTTAGCAACTGGGCCAACTGACTTTCCATCATTGAGCGGATAGAAAAATTCTTTTAAATTTTTTTTAATTATATTAGTTCTAGGTATCAAATCTTTTTTAGAATCAATACATAGCAAATATTCCAAAGAATCAGGGTTTTTTGCTAAATCAAACCATTCTTCTCTTGTCTGTCTAGCAATTTCAGGCCTGCAAGTAGGATGAATAACTGAAATTTTTGTTTTAGTCTGCATTTTTTCCATTAATTTGCTTTAATTCTCAACGACAAGTGTTAAAAATTATTTAATTAAATTAAAATAAATTTATGAATGTAATATGTTTTGGAAATTTGGGATATCTTGGAACAGTCTTAAATAAAACATTAGAATCCAACTCATCAAATTATGTAGGGTTTGACACTGGTTATTTTAAAGATTGTACTTTAAGAAAAGATAAAATAAAAAAACAAATATTTGGTGATGTAAGAAAAATTAGAGATGTTGATTTCTCAAATTTTGATACAGTGATTTACTTAGCAGCGTTATCTGATGACCCGCTTGGATCAAAATTTATTCAAGCTACGAATGAAATAAATTTTAAATCATGCTTGAAAATTTCAAAATTAGCTAAAGCTAGTGGTGTTAAAAAATTTATCTTTGCCTCAAGTTGTTCAATCTATGGCAAATCCGAAGATAAGATTATTGCTGAATCTGATAAATTAAATCCTTTGACTAATTATGCAAAATCAAAGATTAATGCTGAAAACAAACTTAAAGAAATATCTTCAGAAAATTTTACTGTGACTTGTCTTAGATTCGCAACAGCTTGTGGTTTTAGCAATAGAATGCGATTAGATATTGTTTTAAATAATTTTATTTCTTCAGCCATTTTACAAAAGAAAATAGTATTGAATTCAAACGGAGAATCTTTTAGACCTCTAATTCACGTCAATGACATAGTTAGAGCAATTGTTTGGGCATGTCAAAGGGATAAAATTAAAGGAGGAGATTTTTTAGCCATTAATATAGGTTGTAATGAGTGGAACTTTAAAATAATAGATTTAGCTAAAATTGTGAGTAAAACTTTAGGAAATATTCCACTCCAGTTTGGTAGTGACTCTTCAATAGATCCAAGATCATACAAGGTTGACTTTTCATTATTTAAAAAGTTAGCACCTAATTTTCAACCAATTGAGAAAATTGAGAACACAATAACTAAAATTTTTAGTGAGCTATCTAGTAAAAAAATTATAGATAAGGAATATACATTTTCAAGATTCTCAAGATTATCCGTTCTAAATGATCTAATTCAAAAAAAAAAAATTAATGATGAACTTTATTGGAATAAATGAATAAAAAAATTAACATTTCAAATTTTCATATGAGTTATTTTTTATCTTTGCTTACAATTAAGTTTTATATATATAATGAAGCC
>CAYYMX010000042.1:0-11607 GCA_964473045.1 uncultured Alphaproteobacteria bacterium
GCCCTCAAGCATAACAACACTAGGCATAGAATCCATGTATTGAATTTCAACATCAGACAAATCAAAATTTCCGGTTAACTGGTCAACAGAAATATTATCTTCAAAAAAAACAAATTTGAGATTAAACTCACAGTTTGTTATTAAACCACTTGCATTCTTATCCATCCAGGTAAAAACAGATTCTTTTAAATTTTTAGGCCATATATCAAGAAGACTATCAACTGTAATACTATCAATACCAAAAAAAATACTTGGCTGAACTTTTTGAAATAAATTTATACTAGTTCCAATAGAAAAAATTGATTCATTGTGAGGGAATTTTGCAAAAACTTGTAAAATTTCATCTTTTAATTTTCCATCTACTTTAATCTTTTCTAACTTAAAATCATGCATTCCATAATAAGTTTCGTATTTAAGATTTCCAGTTAGAAAAAGGTTGAAAAATAATTTTTTAATAGATGTATTTTCTGAAATTATAATTTCAGAATTACCAGTGATATAAGCATTACTAAAGTCAAAATTTTGATCTTCAACAAACAGTTTTAAAAAATCAATTTCAAAATTTTTAAATTCAAGGTTTAGATTTAACAATTCATTCTTTGAAAAATAAAAAGTAAAGAAGTTGTCACTTTCATCATTATGCTTGAACAAACCTGAAATAGTTTCATGGGTATATTTTAAATCTACAAAGAAATGAAGATATCTTTCACTATCTGTTATTATTTTTAATTTATTGTTGATAATTTCAATTTCATCAAATTTTTTAAGAAATTCTAATTTTTTTAAGAATTTTCCATATAGATTTTTTTTTTTGGTATCATCGCTTAAAAAAGAAATCTTTGTAGTTAAGTCACCATCAAATATTTTAAGTGATAATTGGAAAAGTTTTTCTGGAGAAATAAAATCAAGATTAAATGAAATAACTGTGACAGGAATATAGGATTCATCAACTACTAAATCTTCAATCATAATCTCAAAATTTTTAGAGACTTTATTAAAACTCAAATATAAATCACCAATCTCTTTAAGGTTTGCAGACTGAATTATTTTACTTTCTCTATCAAAATAATTGAGAAAGTTAATTTTAAGAGGTTTGATAGAGATTGTGACTACAAAAACAATTAAAAAACTTAGAAAAATAAGAAATAAAATTGAGATATAGTAAGAGAGTTTTTTTAAAATTTTTGCTTTCATAAATATCTTATAGACCATATAACTAAATACCTAAAAAAAAAATTGTTTTATTGTGAAAATTGGACAAAAATTAGAAAATATAGATTTTGCAATTGATGAGCAAACAACTTTAAGTCAAAAGGATTTGATTGGAAAAAAAGTTATTATTTATTTTTATCCAAAGGATGATACCCCAGGCTGTACTAGTGAAGCCATTAATTTTTCTACTTTTAAAAAAAAATTCGAAAAATTAAATGTTTTTATAATTGGCATCTCTAAAGACACATTAAAAAAACACAAAAAATTCAAAGAAAAACATAATATAAAGATAGAGCTCGCCTCCGATGAAGACGGAAAAATATGTGAAAAATTTGGAGTATGGGTAGAAAAATCAATGTACGGTAAAAAATATATGGGAATTGAAAGATCAACTTTTTTATTCAATGAAAATCTTGAACTAATTAGTGCTTGGAATAAAGTGAAAGTTAAGGGGCATGTTGAAGATATTTTTAGCTTTGTCAACTCTATATAAACTAGCCTAATTTAATCAGTTGAGATTCCAAAAGTTTATCAATTTCTCCGTTTAAAACAGAAGCAACATCAGAGATTTCAGTTCTAGTTCTATGATCCTTGACCATTGTATAGGGTTGCACAATATATGATCTGATTTGATTTCCCCAACCAATATTCCCTTTATCAGACCTTTCTTTTTTATTTTTTTCTTCTTTCTTTTTTAATTGTAATTCATAGAGTTTAGATTTTAAAATTTCTATTGCGATAGACCTATTTCTATGCTGAGAACGGCTATTTTGACACTGCACTGTCATTTTAGATGGTAAATGCGTTATTCTCACCGCACTATCAGTTTTATTTACGTGTTGCCCACCTGCGCCAGATGCTCTAAATGTGTCAATTCTGATATCTTTTTCCAAAATTTCTATATTTACTGTATTATCAATTTCAGGATAACAAAAAACTGATGCAAAACTCGTATGCCTTCTTGATTGAGAATCAAATGGAGAAATTCTAACTAACCTATGAATTCCACTTTCCATTTTTAACCAACCATAAGATTTATCACCAATAACTTTTATTGTCACTGATTTCAACCCAGCTTCTTCACCAATATTCTGATCAATTATTTCAATTTTGAAATGTTTAGACTCTGCCCACCTTTTATACATTCTTAAAAGCATTGAGACCCAATCCTGCGACTCAACTCCGCCAGCACCAGAATGAATTTCAATCAAAACATTTTTATTGTCAGCTTCACCTGACATCATTGTTTCTATATAAAATGCATTCAATTTTTCTTCTATACTTTTTAATTCATTCTCCAAATCAGCTAAAAATTTATCATTGTCAGGCCCATCAGAGATATTAATAAGTTCAATATTGTCATTATAACTTTCTTCAATTGCCTCAATTGAGTTTAAAAAATTAGATATATAATTTTTTCTTTTTAATGTTTGATTAGTCTTTTCAAAATTTTGCCAGTTTTCTTGAGATTCAAGATCTTTATTAATTAGATTAATTTCATTCCGTAAATTTTTTTTTTCAAACGTACCCCCTCAGGTTTTCAAGCAAAACCTTTATTTTATTAGATATTTCAACTAATTCATATTTCATTTAGTAAAATCCTCTTAGATCATATTCTTGCTCTTTAACCTTCTTTTTATTAAGATTTTTTTCAAATTTAAAATCACTTTTAAAAGCCTCTGAAATAAATTTTGTATCAGTTGATTCACCTGTAAACAAATCAACATTAATAAATTTGATCGTTTTGGGAATATAAAAAGGCATCGGTCTCCTAGAATTATAAACTTTCTTCATAAAACTTTCAAATATTGGTGCTGCTACCTTAGAACCAGTTTCAAACTTTCCCAAAGATTTTGGTTTGTCATAACCAACATAAACTCCAACGGTAATTTCAGAAGTATAACCTATAAACCACGCATCCTGATTATCATTTGTTGTTCCTGTTTTTCCTGCTATTTGAAAATCAAATTTGTTTATACTCTTAGCTGTTCCTCTTTTTATAACACCCATAAGAAAAGATGTCATTTGATATGCAGACTCTTTTGAAAAAACAGAAATTTTATTATTGTCTACAGTTGGAAGAATTGAATCATTATTAACAATCGAATCGATATCATCATCTTCA
Source organism: uncultured Alphaproteobacteria bacterium (assembly GCA_964473045.1). Taxonomy (GTDB): domain Bacteria; phylum Pseudomonadota; class Alphaproteobacteria; order Methylaequorales; family Methylaequoraceae; genus CAYYMX01. Next base: position 3,338 of record CAYYMX010000042.1, read on the forward strand.
TCAACCAAACAATCAATACATTTTCTAGAATCTCTTTTGTATAAAAAATTTCCATTATTATCTTGGATAGCATCTAAAAGAACAGGTTGAATTTTTTTTCCACCGTTAGCAATGCTGGCATATGCTGAAGTAATTTTAATCAAAGTACTCTCCAGCGAACCTAAAGAACTTGATATCAAATAAGGAAAACTTTCATAAATTTCCAAATTTTCAGATATCTTTGCTATTTTATCTAATCCAAGTTCATCAGCCAATCTAACTGTCATTAAATTTCTAGACTTTTCAATTCCCAATCTTAGCGTGCTTAATCCATAAAATTTGTTTCCATAATTTGTTGGTCTCCAAATTCCATCACTTGATTGATCATTTAAAACAAAAGGGGCATCAAGTATTTTACTTGCAGGAGAGTAACCATTTTCCAGCGCCGAAACATATATAAATGGCTTAAAAGCAGACCCTAGTTGTCTTTTTGCTTGAGTTGCTCTATTGAACGATGAGTTTGAGTTATAACCACCAACCATTGCTAAAACCCTTCCTGAATAATTGTCAATAACAACCATAGCTCCATCAACATCAGGTATTTGACTCAACATAACTTTTTGAGATTGATGATTAGATTTTAAAACGACAATATCTCCAACTTTTATTTCATTTTTTAATTTAATTTTTTTTTTCTTAATTATTTTCAACTCATTGATAGTAATTTCTATTATTCTACCTTTTTTTGTTCCAACTTTAAGAATATCATCTTTAATCTCTAGAACTATTGCTAAAAAATCATTGTAAAGACCATCAGGATTCTTAAAGTTTTCTAATTTAATTCTCCAATCTTTAATAGATTTAAAATTATCTATAGGGCCTCTCCAACCCTTTCGTTTGTCAAATGATTTTATACCTTCCTTAAAAGACTGCTCAGCAAATAATTGTAAATTCTCATCTAGAGTGGTCATTATCGACAACCCTCCATCATATAATTTACTTTCATTAAATTTTGAAACTATTTCTCTTCTCACTGCTTCTTTAAAAAACATAGCTTTCTGATCCAATATTTTTTTCTTTTTAGAAAGCTTAAGTGGCATATTGACCATTGAATTATATTCATCAATTTCTATAAAACTTTCATCAAAAAGTCTTTTTAAAACCCAATCTCGCCTTTTTTGAGCTTTTGTTGGGTTTCTAAATGGATTATAAGTTGATGGAGCCTTTGGCAAAGCTGCAAGCATGGCCATCTCAATTAATTCTAACTCATTTAATGATTTGTTAAAATAATTGAGAGAGGCTGATCTAACACCATAAGAACCATTACCTAAATAAATTTCATTAAGATATAACTCCATAATTTGTTCTTTACTAAGCAAACCCTCAATTCTAAAAGACAAAATTATTTCCTTTATCTTTCTAGAATAAGAAATTTCATTTGATAACAAAAAATTTTTGGCTACTTGTTGTGTAATTGTTGAAGCACCTTCCAGTCTTCTATTACTAAAAGTTTTTAGAATATTTTTAAAAAAAGCTCTAACGATCCCCTTTAAATCAACACCACTATGAGAAAAAAAACTAATGTCTTCAGAAACTAAAAAGCATTCTATTAACTTAGACGGTATATCATCATAACTAGAAAAAACTCTGTTTTCATTAGAATAATCTTCTAAGAAATTCCCGTTATATGTAAATAATTTAGAAACTAGCCTAGGTTTATAGTATGATAATTTATCAAGGTTTGGTAAATCTCTTCCATAAATAAGAAAGATTGCAACCATTAAAAAAAAACCAACCAACAAAGAAATTAAGCCTAATGTAATAATATTAAAAAATTTTTTTCTCATTTTTCTAGTATTAGCCTTTATTTTGTTCTGTCCAATAAAAATAATTTCTTACAGCATTCAAAATATTATCCGCTATTTTGTTTTGATAACCTTTAGTTAACAAAAGCTTTGAATCCTCTGGATTTGAAAGGTATCCCATCTCAATTAAAACTGATGGAATATCAAGAGATTTTAAAACAGCAAAACCTGCAAATCTATGAGTTCTTTGAAGCAATCTCATGTTTTTTTTTAATTCTTTTATCAAAAAGTTTGCTAAATAGCTTGATTGATTAAGAGTTTCTCTTTTTGCTAAATCAATCAAAATATTTGTTACTTCAGAACTCTCAGTCGAAAGATCAACACCATCTAAAAGATCGGACTTATTCTCCCGTCTAGCTAATTCTTCAGCTTCTTTGTCAGAAGCTCTCTCAGATAAAGTATACAATGAAACTCCTCTAGTTCTTTTCGACTTATTATAATCTGCATGAAGAGAAATAAAAATATCTGCATTATTTTTTTTTGCAATCCTTGTTCTTTCTCTAAGTTTTAAATATCTATCATTTGATCTAGTTAGTATTACTTCGTAATCTTCTAACTTTCTAAATTTCGCATGAAGCAGTTTTGCTATTTTCAATGTCACTTGTTTCTCTAAAAGTTTTCCTATCCCTACTGCACCCGAATCCCTTCCACCATGGCCAGGGTCAATAATAATTATCTTCTTTTCTCTCAATTTCTCTTTAAAATCTATAACTATTCTGGAGAATTTATTATTATTTTTTTTAATACTATAAATATTTTGAGAGGAGATTTTTTTTTTAAACTTTAGATTAATTTGATTTAACTCTTTGCTAAAAACAAAATTATCCAAAAAATTATTTTTTTTAAATTTGTATTTAGACAAAACTTTTTTTTCAAAATTTATTTTAATTTTTTTTTCACTAACTGAGCTATTAAAACCAACATCATTGGATAGATCTATTACAATTCTTTTTTTTCCTTCATTTGTTCCAAATCTAATATCAACTAATTCTGTAGAAAATAATTCATTGCTGTAAAAAAAAACTAATAGGTATAGAATAGTTTTGCTAAAAATTTTCAATTTTTTAAAAAATTGCATTAATACTATATATAGTAAATATTTAAAAAAAAAATCAATATATTTGATTTTTTTTTATTTTAGAGTGTATATTTAGAATTATGATTATTAAAGTTTATATTTCCAAAAAGAGAAAGAATTATGATGAAAAAAATGTTGATAGATTTCAATCAAAAAAACGAAACAAGAATAGCAATAGTTAATGATAAAAAGTTAATTGATTATGAGTCAGAAAAAGTAAATAACAATAGGACAAAAGGTAATATTTATCTTGCCAAAATTGTAAGGGTGGAGCCTTCTCTCCAAGCGGCGTTTGTAGATTATGGAGCAAATAGGCATGGTTTTTTAGCTTATAATGAAATACATCCAGACTATTTCAAAATTCCTACATCAGACAAAAAAAAATTACTTGAACAAGAATTAGCAGTCTCAAACGAAATTTCTGCTGAAAATGATGAAGAATATTTAAATGATTCCGACGAAGTTTCAATAGAAACAAATCAAAACGAAGACATACAATCTCAAAAAGGTTTTTTAAATAAAGTTTTTGATTTTTTCAATTATAAACCAATTGATGATTATGCTCCACATAAAGTCAAGAGAAGAAAACCTCCTAAATTAATTCAAAAAGAAAAAACAGTTATTTTCCATAGAAAATACAGTATACAAGAAGTCATCAAGAGCAACCAAGTTATCTTAATTCAGGTAGTTAAAGAAGAAAGAGGTAACAAAGGAGCTGCTGTAACAACTAGACTTTCATTGGCTGGAAAATATTGTGTATTAATGCCGAATACAAATAAAGGTGGAGGTATTTCAAGAAAGATCATTGACCTGAAACTAAGAAAAAAACTTAAAGATGCATTAATAAAATTAAACATAAAAAAAGGTATGGGAGTCATAATAAGAACTGCTGGTCAGAATATAGACCTAAAGGAGGTCAAAAGAGACTATGGCTCATTAATAAAACTTTGGGCTACAATAACTTCCAGAACAATAAAATCAAATGCCCCATGCTTAATCCATGAAGAAGATAATTTGATTAAAAGAACTTTAAGAGACTACTTTGACAACACATATAGGGAAGTAATTATAAATGACAAAAAGGTTTTTTCTATATCCAAAACAATTGTTAAGCAATTCATGCCAACATCAGAAAAATTACTAAAACTCTATAAGGAGAGAAAACCATTATTCAGTAATTATGGAATAGAAAAGCAGATTATTGATTTAAATAATCCTGTGGTAAAGTTAAAGTCTGGTGGTTATCTAGTAATTAATCAAACAGAAGCTTTAGTCGCAATTGACATTAATTCTGGAAAATCAACTAAACAAAGAAATATTGAAGATACTGCAGTTAAAACTAATCTTGAAGCAGCTGAGGAGATAGCAACACAAATAAAAATCAGGGATCTTGCAGGATTAATAGTTATTGATTTTATTGATATGCTAGATCGTTCTAATAATTCAAGAGTAGAAAGACGTTTAAAGGAGATGATTAAGCATGATAGAGCCAGAGTTCAATGTGGACGAATTAGTAATTTTGGTCTTCTGGAACTATCTAGGCAAAGACTAAAAATTAGTTCAGATACCATTAATTCTTTAAAATGTAAATTTTGCAATGGTTATGGAAGCACATTATCCGAGGATTTTTTTTCAGATCAATTAATAAGAGTTTACAGAGAGTTTGAATCAAATAATCCTAAAAAAACTCACTATTTGTTAACAAGTGAAAAACTCAAAAGAACCTTATGTAGAAACATAGAAGAATTAAAAAAATCTGAAAAAAATAGTTTTTCAAAAATTAATATAAAATCCTCTACTGAACTTTCTGATTTAGAATATTTGATATACAATAATAATGAAATTTTGTTGAAAAATTATAATGGTAAAATTAGTGACGATGAAATAATTAAACTTGTGAAAAATTTCAAAAAAGAAAATACAAAACAAACCACTCATTCTGAACAAACAAACCAAAAGCAAGCTATATCAAACAAAAATAAAAGTTTATCGAACAAAAATGATGTAGTATTAAATAAAGATGATGTTGTATTAAATAGAAGAAAAAGTTATAGAGCAAAAGCCAATGAATTTAATGAAAAAAAATTACCTAAAAAAATAAAAACAAAAATTGACGTTAAAAATAAAAGTTTAAGCAACTTTCAAAAGAATAAAAAAAGTGAAAAAAGACAAGGATGGTGGACTCAATAGTTTTTTACAAACCAATTTTGTAACTTACTCACACCCTTTTTTACAACTTCAGGATTGTTAGAAAATGAAAGTCTAATAAAACGTTTCCCATTTTTTTTATCAAAATCTATTCCAGAAGTAAGTGCAACACCAGTGTCGTTAAGTATTTCTTTGACTAAAGTTGATGAATCAACTTTAGTCGCCTCAACATCAAAATAGAAATAAAATGCTCCATATGGCTTACAAAATTTTAATACAGATATTTTTGAAAACTTGTCAATAACAAAATCTCTACTTTTACAATAAATGTCAACATTGGACGCAAGTTCATTAATACAATCAAACACTTTTGTGGCAGAAAATTGAGCGATATTCCCTGAGGAAATAAACAAATTTTGAGATAATTTCAAATAACTATGACATAAAGTCTCAGGAACAACAACCCAACCTAATCGCCAACCAGGCATACAAAAAAATTTAGAAAAACTATTTATTATAATTGCTTTTTGTCCAAAAGTTAAAATAGGAAAAGTTTTTTTTTCATATTGAATTCCATGATATATTTCATCTGAAATAAGAACAATTTCTTCATCTTTACAAAATGAGTATAGAAAATTTAATTCTTCCTTAGTTAAAACTTGTCCTGTGGGATTGTTAGGATTTGAAACTATAACTCCATCAATGGATTTATATTTTTTAATTTTTTTTATATCAATATGATTAAGATCCTTCTTATTAGGTGGAATCTCTATTACATCAATATTAAGTGACTTTAAAATATTTCTGTAAGCTGGGTAGACAGGATTAAAAATTGCAACTTTATCCCCTGGATCAAAACAAGCTAGAAAAGTTAATAAAAATGCACCTGAAGAACCTGATGTTATAAAAATTTGTTCAGGCTCAATTATAATTTTATTTTTTGCCAAATAGTAATCAGATATTTTTTTTCTTAATTCATAAATACCATTAGATGGTGTATAACCAGAAATTTTCGTGTTAACCAATCTTTTAACTTCATCCTGAACTTTTTTGGGAGTATTAGATATTGGCTCACCAAGTTCTAAATGAAATATTTCCCTACCTCTTTGTTCCATCAATTTTGACTCTTGCAAAACATCCATAACAAGAAAAGAATCAACTGATGATCTAAAGGAAGGAAGGTAAAATTTTTTTTTTTTCATCCAAATTAACCAAATAAGATATAATCATATATATGAGATTATTAATTATATTTGTAATAATTAACTTTTTCACAAAATTTTCTAACGCATCTGATTTTAATATAATAAGAGATGCAGAAATAGAAAATTTTTTAAATAAAATTGCAAACAATCTAATTGATGACTCAAATCTGAAAAATCAAAATTTTAAATTTTTTATTGACAACAAAGATTATATCAATGCTTCAGTAATTCCTGGACCCAAATTTTTTTTTACTAAGAAACTACTAATGGAAAGTAAAAGTGTAGATCAGATAGCAGGAGTTATCGCTCATGAAATCGGTCATGTGGTAGGTGGACATTTTGTAAAATCACATGATGCATTCAAAGAATCATCAATAATAAATATTCTATCATCAATTATAGCAGCTGGAGCAATTGCAAGTGGAGCTCCTGGTGCAGGAACTGCAATTTTAATGGGAGGGCAACATATAAGTCAAGCAAACCTATTAGCATTCTCAAGATCTCAGGAATCATTTGCTGACCAAACCGCAATAAGGTTTCTAAAGAAATCTGGGTTTTCTGTTCATGGTTTAATGGAGATGTTTAAACTTCTTGAACGCAATGAAAAATTTAAACAATTCAATCCGTACTTTTTAACACATCCCCTGTCTAGTGAAAGAATAAAAAATATTGAGTTTCATCTTGATAAAAAGAAAACTAAAGATTTTGCTCATTTAAACAAAGAGTTTTTATTGATAAAAGCAAAACTAAATGGGTTTTTTTTGGAAGAAAAAGAGCTCAAATTATTGCATTCAGATTTACAAAGCATTGAAGATATTTATGCTTACTCACTAAGGTTTTATAAAGTTGGAAAAGTTAATGAGGCAATAAGATTGATTAATAAATGCATTGAATATGACCCTAAAAACCCTTATTTTAGAGAGCTTAAAGGACAAATATATTTGGAAAGTGGAAAAATTTTGGAAGCAATAGAATCATTTAGAAACGCAATAAAAATTAAACCGAACGAAAAAGGTTTTAGTTTGTTCTTAGCAAAGTCACTTTATCACCAAAACACTAAAATTGGTTATAATGAATCTATAGATTTGCTTTGGTCATACATAAAAAAAGATGAATTTCCTCTTGATGCTTGGCATTACCTAGGTTTAAACTATGGAAAATTAAAAAAGTTTGATTATTCATCTTACGCATTTGCTGAAAAATATTTTCTGCTAAATGAAATAGAAAATGCCAAGATTCATATAGATAAAGTAAAAAAACATTCTAAAGATCAATTGTTGCTTAAAAAAATTTCTGATTTGGAATATGAATTAAAAAAAGGAAAACAATAAAATGAAAAAAGTTTTAATCATTAATGGACCAAATCTAAATCTTCTAGGAACGAGGGAAAAAAAATTTTATGGAGAGAAAAGTTTAAAAACTATTGAGAATGACTGCAAAAAGGAAACTAAAAGTTTAAAAATAGATGTTTCTTTTTATCAAAGTAATTCTGAAAGTAAAATAATTGAAAAAATTCAGAATTGTAAAAATTTTGAAGCTTTAATTATTAATGCTGGCGCTTTCACACATACGTCAGTTGCAATACATGATTCGCTAAAAACATTAAAAATACCTATAATAGAAGTGCATATTTCAAACATACATAAAAGAGAAGAGTTCAGAAAAAATTCATTTATCAGTTCAGTTGCTAATGGTATTATAATTGGGTTTGGAGCTGATGTTTATATAATAGCACTTAAATCATTAAGTTATTTATTAAAAGAAAATGGATAAAAAAAATAAAACCGTCATAGATGAACTTTCTCAATTAATGGAAAAACATGATCTTTCTAAAATAAAATTTTCGGACGGTAAGTATGGATATGAGCTAAAAAAAAATTCATCAGAAAAAAAAAAAAACCACAAAAAAAACAAGCAAAAAAATAGACACAGTTAAAAAGAATAAAAAAAATTATTATGAAAATTCACTAAAATCACCATTAGTCGGAACAGCTT
>CAYYMX010000043.1:0-11438 GCA_964473045.1 uncultured Alphaproteobacteria bacterium
CTTACATTTAATGTCCTTGTATTTTTTCGTTTTTTACTTGGTTTTCTATCTTTATTACCTTTTTTTGCTAGGTTGAAAAAAATTACAAATGACTCATCAAAGTCTGCATTTTCATAAAGTTCAATTCCCTTTTTATAATAATTTTCGTCATCAGGAATTTCATCAGAATGCAATAAATTAAAACAGAAAAAATAAACAAAAATTATTACTAAAAAAAATTTCATCTTCCTGCCATCATTACAAGTTGAAGATAAAGTACTCTAAGTTTAAACTTAGAGTTTGGCCGTTTTTCATAGACAACGATCCGTGGTCTGTCAGAATTTGGTTTTTGAAACTCTATAGACATATCCTCTGGTAAGTATACTCCATTAAACTCTAGAGTTTTTTGCGGGTCAACTGAAAATTGTTCTTTAAAATCAGTATCTATCCATATTCTCGCTAGAACTCTTCCTAAAATTTCAGGTAGATGCTTCCTAACTTCAGTTTTATTTTTTAAGTGATGCAACTTTTGAGTTATATCAAGGGGACTAGCTGGATCCTTGGAAACAGAAACTAAGTTTTTAGATTTTGCCTTTACAGGGAGATTTGATTTTTTCTTTTTTTTCATAATAAACAATATTATTTTTTTATAGCGAAAAAAAAAAATTAAATAAATAATTTATTTAATATTTTTTTTGTATGTCGTTAAATATTGCATGACAAAAAAATGCAAAATTTTAAATTTTCCAAACATTCTCGAAAATAAAAAGAACAAGTATATTAACATAAGAGACGATGTAGAAAATATTTTGTTAAATTATTCTCATAATAAAAAAGATCTTTGGGCTGTTGCTCTTGCAGCAGGTAGGTTTTCAGCTATGACTCTTCAGAATCTAGATGGACCTGAAAAAACACTAGACTTTTTTAAAAACTGTATTAAAACCCAAAGAAAGTTTAATCTATCCAGCAATTCTACTAACATTACCTGAGATTTTAGCGCCACTGTCTACTGAAAGAGAGTTAGTTTTCAGTTTTCCATCAATGCTTCCTGAACCAGTAACCTCCAGAAAGTCTGCTGTTACATCACCAAATACTTTACCTTCAATTTTAAGATGCTCAGCGTTAAGTATACCATCAACATTGCTAGTTTCTTCTATAATTACTGTTTTTGCAACAATATTACCCTTAAATCTTCCTGCTATAATAACTTGACTATCTTTAGCTTCAAGAGTTCCCTCCATTACCAAGTCTTTGTTTATGTATGTTAAATCACTCAATTTTTGTCCTTAGTTAAAATAAAAATTATTTTTTTTCTTCTTCATCTTCATTAGACTCTTCTTCAACTTCTTCTTTTTTATTCTTTAATTTTTTTTCATCCCAGTTGTGAATTATTTTACAATTTAACGCTGCACCTCTATCCATTTGAAGAGATTTGTAATTTATTTCACCAGTGATAACTGAAGTATCTGTTAACCAAACAGAGTCAGCTTTTATTTTACCTTGATAATTTCCGGAAATAACAACTAATTCAGAATATATAGAGCCATCAAGCGTTGCTGCTTTTCCAACAGTGCATTTTTCTGACTTAATATCTGCCACAACTCTTCCATTAATTTCTATTGTATTAGCATTAGTAATTTTTCCTTTAAAAATTACCCCTTTCCCTATGATAGATTGATTTTCAGCCATAATTAACCCTTAATTGATTTAATTGATTTTGTTAAACTTTCCTTATTTGAACCTTTTGCTTTTTTATCTTTTTCAAGACCTATTATCAATTGGACATCAAGTTTTGCTCCAGGCTGAGCCTTAAGGTTGTTATAATATAAGTTTCCTTTTATATTTGCGGATGCCCCAATTCCTAGAGATTCAGCAAAAACATCGCCTTCAAAACTTCCATCAATAAATGATTCAATAGCTTTAATATTTCCTTTGAGATTCCCTTCTGATGAAATATTTATGTCATCGCATTCGATATTTCCATTAACTCTACCTTTTATAACTAGCCTTCCTTGGCATTTAATATTACCTTTTATTTGCATTTCGGTCCCAATTACGCTAGATGAACCGCCGACAGATTTTTCACTTTTATTGTTTGAATCTCTTGAAAACATCGTTCTTATGATTTAATGTATATACACATTTTTTATTTTTACTTTCCTCACATATAAGATTATAATGATTAACATAAAAAAAATTAAAAAAAAAGTTTTATTATTTAATTTTTGGCGTGCTAAATGCATAATTTTGTTGAAAGTTTGAAAAAGGGTTAATGATGAGTGTACAAGTTGTAGACATAAGAGATAGAATAGAAAAAATGAGGGATCAAATGACTGATCGTCCGAAGTCAGGGGTAACGCAAGAAAAAAGCACTGGTAAAAATAAAATAACTTTGGAAAAGCTTAATGAGAGGAAAATTAATAGCCTTAACGTAAAGAATAAATCAAATGAAAAAACTATTGAGCAATTAAATTCTAGAACTGTAGAAAAACCAAAGGAAGAAATTTATCAAGAAAATGACTTAGTTAAGAAAATACAAGAAAACATTGAACCTAAGCAGATATATAGTAATTATCAAAATCAAAGTACCTTTGACAAAGATAAAAAATCAATAAAAATAGATCAAGATCAACCATTTCCTCAATTTAGTCTTAATGTAAGCAATCCAATTTCATGGAAATTGATGCTTTTGATAATGTTAATGCAACTTATGACTAACATTATGTTGGTCGTTGTATTGTACCTAAAGTAGCGATGGACAAGTTCTTTAGAAGGGTGTTGCAGAATAATCTTAAGTCAAGCCCTAGATTTGGAGAAATTAGTACAGTAACAAAAAATTTAAGAGAACTTTTAAAAGAAAGAAGATTCTTGTTTTTTACCAAAAGAGGTCCGATAGAAATTGTTTTTAATTTAAAACATTATCTAACCGGTTTTTTTTTAGGCGTAGTCTGTTTATTCAAAATTTTGCAGTTTGTATTTTTTGGTGTTTCAATCTTTTTTAACTATGTTATTTATCAAAATAATGCAATTAATAGTCAAAAATTTACTGAGTCTGAGATAGAAACTCTAAAAAATATTGCTAATGATGTTCAGAACTTGGATGACTCAATTATAGAAATTGAGGAAGATCTAGAAATGGTTGAAGACTTTGATTCAGAAATTGTCAATGAGGATAGTTTAGAAACTGAAATTGAGAATTTGAAAAAGGATCAAGGTTTTAAACTTCAAATCAAAGAAAAGTTTAATAATCTGAGGTTACTTGTTTCAAAACTTAATTTTAAAAGTTCTAATGAAATTAATAAATCTGACGAAATAATATTTGACCAGTTTGCAAAGATTGCAAGTCCTGAAATGATAGCAATTGAACATACAATTGAAAAAAAAATAGATGTTACTGAAAAATCTACTAGAAGAAACAGAGAGTCATTTTCATACAATAATCTTCCAGTAATACCTTTTACAGCACCCAGATCAAACAAAACTAAAATAATCCACTTTGCTAAAAAATTAGATTTAGAAATTCTTCAACTTGTGAATGTATTTAAAACTTTAAAATTATCTCCTGATAACATTAATCTTAAGGAAATTGATGCTTTTTTAACAAAATCCTCAAATATTCAAAAAGATGCAGATCTTATAGAAAATGCCTCGATTAGATTTCAGTATCTGGAGGAGTTAAAAAACGCTATAATTTATTTGCCCCTAAAGCCTCCAATGCAGTATTACTATATATCGAGTCCATATGGTGTGAGAGTGCATCCAAAAACAAAGAAGAAAAGAATGCATCATGGTATCGACATGGCTGGTACCTGGCAAGAGGAGGTAAGAGCAGCGGCTGATGGTTATGTTTCATCTGCAGGTAGGAATGGTTCATTTGGTAAAACAATAAAAATTATACATAAACATGGCGTTACAACTTTGTACGGTCATTTGCATAGGTTGAGTGTAAAAAAAGGTGATTATGTTGAAGAAGGCCAAATTATTGGGAAAATGGGAGCAACTGGAAGAGTAGTTGGGGCACACCTTCATTATGAAATAAGAGTAAACAAAAAGCGTGCAAATCCGTATAATTTTATTTCATTGGGAAGAGAATTATTAAGTAGGTCTATAATCAGAAGGTAAGCTCTAGAATGGCATCGATTTTGCTGAACAAAGTTGATGAAGTTTTTTGCCAAAATAATTTTTCTATTCCTTTTTTTTTATTTTAGTTTTTTAGAATCTAAAACTACTTTTGATTGTGAGTATTTTACAGAAAAATATGGTAAAGAGTTTAAATTACCAAATAAGTTATTAACTTCAATTGCATTAGTTGAGTCTGGAATTAAGAAAAAGGGAAACTTTGTTTCGTGGCCGTGGACTCTAAATGTTGATGGAAGATCAAAATATTTTAAAGGCAAGGATCAGGCATTAAAATTCTTGAAAGAAAATTACCTAAAAAAAAAAAATATAGATGTAGGCTGCATGCAAATAAGCATGAAGTTTCATAGAAAAAAATTTGAAAGTTTAGAAAAAATCCTTGATCCTGAAAGTAATGTTAAGTATGCAGCAACCTATTTAAAGAAACTTTTTAAACAACATAGGACTTGGAATGAGGCTGTATCAAGATATCACTCTTCAATACCAGAAAGAAAAAAAAAATATTTACATAAAGTTCAGAATTATTGGTCAAAATTAAGACAAAAAAAATTACCTACTAAACCTAGAAGTAGATCTCTAAATACGGAAAAGGTTGAATATTTTAGAAAACAGTTAGCAAAACAAAAGTTTATGTAAAACTTTGAAATTGGCAGGAATTTTGCAGCAATATCTTAAAGAATGGAGATAAAAATGAATTTTAACAAAGAAATAAAAAGTAACAAATTTAGCGGTCCTAATATTAATTATCCTGTAATAAAAATTTCACATTTTAAAGACGATAAACTCAAAAAAACTGAAACATTTTCAGTAACGCACTTTTTAGATTCTGATACAGCTGAACTAAAAGAAATAAAATATAATTAATAAATAAGCTTATAAATTTATATTTTGGATGCGCATCATCCTTCTTCTAACTGATGATGCTGGAATATTCATTAATTCTCTATACTTTGCTACTGTTCTCCTTGCAAGGTCAATCCCTTGATTTTGTAATTTTGTAACAATTACCTCATCACTGAATGGGCTGTTTAATGGTTCATCACTTATTAATTTTTTTAGTGATTCTCTTACGGATGCAGCTGAATGTGATTCACCTTCATTTGTACTGTTAATAGATGCACTAAAGAAAATTTTCATCTCAAAAATACCTCTTGGAGTTAACATTAGTTTATCTGAGGTAACTCTACTTACAGTGCTTTCATGCATATCTATTTTTTTAGCAACATCTTTTAGTATCATTGGTTTTAAATACTGTTTACCTTTTTCAAAAAATAATTTTTGTTGGTTTATTATTTCAGAACTGATTTTAAGTGTGGTTATATTTCTTTGTTCAATAGCCTTCATTAACCATCTGGCAGAATTTAAAGACTCACTTACGAACTTTTTATCTGACTCACCGCATTTAAGACCTTCTATTTCTTTCACATAATCTTCGTTAACTGTGATTTTTGGCAAAGTACTATTGTTTAATTCAACTTCCCAATTCCCTCTTTTATTTGAAACAATCACGTCCGGATGAAAAATATTGTTATTTTCATCTGAATATTTTGTGCCTGGTTTTGGATTAAGAGATCTTATTAGATTTATTTCCTGTTTGATTTCTTCGTTATCTAAATCACATATCTTTTGTAAAACTTTTATGTTACCATTTCCTAAGAGCTCAAGATTTTCAATTAACAATTCTCTTGCTTCGGTAAGGTTATCATTATTCCTAAATTGAATGATTAGACATTCTTTCATGTTTTTAGCAAAAACTCCATTTGGTTCAAACTTTTGCATTCTAATTAAGATATTTTGAATTTCGCTTTCTGAGTAACCACTAAAAGTAGAAATATCAGAGGTTTTTTCAACAAACCAACCCGAAGGTTGGATATAATCAATCAAAATTTCAGAAATCTTTTTTTCTTTTTCAGTTGAAAATTCTAGATTAGCTTGACTTTTTAAGATTGATTTTAAAGATACTTTTTCACTAATAGTTTGTTCAGCAATTGAGCCAGGATCAAAATTCCGATCATTATTATTATTTTTTCTCTCAAAAGTGTTATATGAAGAATCACTTTCCCATCTATTCTCATAATCATCATTTTTTGGTTCATCCTTGATAGACTCTCCGTTATTAAAAGAATCATTTAAATCGGTTGTAACTTCGTCTTCAGAATTAGACTTCTTATCTTCTCCTTCATCAGTAGTTTGATCTTCTAGAAACGGATTTTCCTCTAACTCTTTATTTACTAAGTCGCAAAGCTCAAGATTGTTCAATTGAAGTAACTTAATTGCCTGTTGCAACTGGGGTGTCATAACTAAGGATTGACTTTGTTTTAGTTTGATGTTCTGAGTAATTTTCATAATAATTCTCCTTTAATTGTAATTTGACAATTTTTTTTTTCAAATTGCAAAATTTTAATTTGACAAGGGTTTAGGGTCAAAAAAGTGACAGGAAGTATTAAAAAAAATCAAAAAAATAAAATAAAAAAAAAACCTTATATTTCTTTATATTATGGAAAAAAATTGTATTCTTTATTATTATATTTTTAAATGTTAAAGATCTTTCCAGTCATTATTCTCCCTTTTGTATTTTTTTTTATTTTTTCTAATGTTGGAAACTTGACATTCGAAAAATCTAGCATTGAGGAAGATTTAAATATTACTAAAAGAACAATCTTAATGGATGAAAAAAAACCTAAGGAAGAAGAAAAAATACTAAAAAGTGAAGATAATATTGTAAAAGTTGAACCAAAAAAGTCTTCTCGTAGTACTGAGACTAATGATGTTACTGCGGAACTAGAAAATCCTCTTAATAATGTTAAATCTGCAAAGAAACAAGAAGATGTTCCAGACAATGTAAAAACAAAAGACAAATTTATAGTTCAGTTTGGAGCTTTCTCAAAAAAAAGTAATGCTGCTCTTTTGGCAAAAAAAATTGAAAAAAAGTTGATTCAGAAATTCCCAAATTTTCAACTAATTGTTGAAAATGATAAAAAGAATAATCTCTTTAAAATTCTTTTTTATTCAGAAGTATTTGATAAAGCTGAGGAAATATGCAATTACAGCAAAAAAATTGGATTTAACTGTTTATCTATTAAAAAATGAAAAACTGTAGAATTTGCTCAATAATCAGGTTTTTTTTGGCTGGTGTCTTGATGATAATTATAGCTAGCTTGGTTATGTCAGATAATCTTCATTATTTATCTTTTGTGACACCTTGGAATGCGGTTAAATTAATATTTTTCTTGGGAATTGTACTATTTTTATATAAGTTTTTTGCTTATAAGAAAAAGAATTAGCGATCCCTTACATACCTAACAAACATTTTTTTTTCTGGAACAAATCTTCCGTATGAATGGCCATGAAAAAAATTGACAGACCAAAAAAACTTTGGTGACCACCAATTTCTTTCTGAAGTCCAGTAAGGTTCTGGCTGCGTATTTGGAAATAAGTCAGTATCAATTTTTACACCCTTACACTCCTTACAGACTAAACTTTCCAACTCTTTTCTTTTGGGAAGCCTCCATTCTCCCTCAATTTGTTCTTTTAGTATCTCTTTTGCTTCTTTTGCCTCTTTTAAGTCTAATTTGACTGGATTTCCTACGCACTGCAACTTTTTATCATCCCATTGCTGTCCCGCAGAACATTTTAACCATTCTACTTTGTTTCTTAAATCAATTACATAATATCCTTTATCTATATAATTGGCTGAAAATGCTGAATTGATCGTTAAAAAATAGAAAAAAATCAAAAACTTAATAAATTTGCTCATTTTTACATTATAATTCATATTTAGAAGAAAATAAAAAAAACTTTTACGTTTTGGTATTAAAGTTGCAGTTTCTATACGGAAACAGTATTTTAATATGAATATATAAAGTTAATGGAATTTAAATGGATTTAGCATCTTTAATTGGTTTTTTAGGAACTATTGGTATGATTGCAGGCGCAATGATATCTGCGGGGGGACTTGGTATGTATATTGATGTACCATCATTGTTAATTGTTGTTGGCGGATCTTTCTTTGCTGTCATGTATACAGCACCATTGCCCGTTTATATAGGGGCATGGGGAGCGATGGGCAAGGCGTTTAAACCACCAGTCAAGAAAATGGATGAATTAATTAATAGGATTGTTGAATTAGCAGGAATGGCAAGAAAAGATGGGATGATGGCTCTGGAAGGACAAGAAACACCAGATGCTTTTTTTGATAATGGACTTCAAATGTTAGTTGATGGTGCTGATGAAGCAAAATTAACTGTTCAATTAAAGAAAGAGCTAAAAGCTATGACTAATAGGCATGCACAAATGATAGGTGTAGCGCAATCCTGGGTTGATATTGCTCCAGCAATGGGAATGATAGGTACATTAGTTGGACTTGTGGCAATGCTTGGGAATATGGCCGATCCTAAGGCAATCGGACCAGCAATGGCAGTTGCACTTTTAACTACCCTTTATGGTGCTATGATTGCAAACACAATATTTATGCCTATTGTTGTAAAATTAAAAGGTTATGACGCTTATGAAACTATTTACAGGGAAATGATTATTACTGGTTTGCAATTTGTTTCAAGAGGTGAAAGCCCTAGGAATATTCAGGATCAACTTATAGCAAACTTACCACCAAAAGAAAAACAGAAACTTCTAGAATCAGCAGCATAAAAGGATAAATTATGGCTGAGGAAAAAAAAGAAAATCAAGAAGCTGCGGCTGAAGAAGAAGAAGAAGAAGAACATGAGTGTGAAGAATGCCCTGCAAAGGGGGCTCCTGCTTGGATGGCAACCTTTGCTGATATGGCAACTCTTTTGATGGCGTTTTTTGTGCTTATCCTGTCTTTTGCCGAATTTAATGTTCCAAAATTTAAACAAATCAGTGGTAGTATGAAAAATGCTTTTGGTATTCAAAGAGTTATTCCAGTTGTTGAACAGCCAAAAGGAACAACAGTTTTGTCCTTAGATTTTAGTCCAAATCCTACTCCGTCAGTTCAACCAAATCTTAAACAGCAAACAACTGAAACTGATCAAAAAAATGTTGAACTTAAAACTAAAACGGAAGATGCACAAAAGGATGACGCAGAAAATAAAGACGCACAAGAATTAGCTGAAAATATTAAGGATGCTGTTTCTCAAGGAGATGCAGATATAGAAGTTGAAACAGTTGGGGATAAGGTTGTAGTTAACTTTGATCCAAAGGAAACTGATCAAAAAGAATTACAAGAGGCAGTTCAAGCAATTGAATCTGTAAAGGCTGCTTCAGGAAAGTCAGAAACGGAAGTTTTATTTGGAGGAGTTGAAAAACAATTAGCCCAACTAGCAACTGCAGCAAATAGAAAAGGTAAAGGCGATGGAGATTCCAATGAAGGCGAGAATATGGGAGAGTCTCCAGATACATCTAAAGAAGAAGAGAAGAAGGCAAAAATTGCCGAAGACAAATTTAAAGTTGCTTTAAAAGAGGAAATGGGTGAGGGATTGATAGATATAGAAAGAAAAGATGATAAAGTTATTATTACTGTAGGTTCAGGGGGAGCTTTTAAATCAGGGTCGGCCGAATTAACAGCAAAAGCAAAAAAAATCATGTCAAAGATCGCAGAAGTTAATGAAAAAGGCAGAAGTGAGATTTTGGTTTCAGGACACACTGATGATACTCCATTAATTTTTGGTTCGATTTATCGAGATAATTGGGATTTAGCGGCAGCAAGGTCATCATCGGTAGTTCAGGAATTGTCGGGAACTGGCAAGTTAAAACCTGATAGAATGAAAGCGATTAGTTATGGTGAAACCCAACCATTAACTAGTAATGAAACTTCTAAAGGTAGAGAAAAAAACAGAAGAATTGAAATTGAAATAAATTACTAAATTATGTTAATCGAAAAAAGTCCATTTTATAAAACATCAAGCTCAACAAATGTTGAAAAGACTTCGATGAATTCAAATAATGAAGTCACAACAGATATAGTAAATAATGAGTCTGATGAGTTTTCATTTTGGAGTTGGTTTAAAGGTCTTGTGAATCCTTTACAGAATTTACCATTAATTAGTGGTATTTATTCTAGTGTTAATTCAGAAGATGAAAGTTCAGATAGGGATTTAGTTCAAAATAGTTTGGGAGGCTTTTTGTATGGGGGACCTATTGGTGCAATTGCTGGTTTTGGAAGTTGGATTTTTAATAAACTTTTTGACAACACTCCAACTGAACTTGCATTAGATTTTACTGGTATAAGTAAAATTTGGAAGGATGAAGAAAATGATTCAACAGATATTGCTAATTTAGAAAAAAAAAATTTAAACTCAAAAGAAATCATTGTCGCCCAAAATCAAAGTAATCTAACAATAAAAAAGAACCCAAGTTCAACTATGCAATTTTCAGGGTTAAATAAAAACAATCTGGAAGGGAATCAAAAGATTAATGTTTTAGAAAATAATTTGGAAAAAAAAAATAAGTTAGTTTCTAAGAATATTGTTAAAGAAAAAGATGTATTAGAATCCAATCAAAATTTTGATAACAAAACTAACGTTTATAATTATAAGCAAATTAACTTTAGTTATCCTAGCTGGCAACCACATGAACTAAGTATTCAAAAATTTAAAAAATCAATCCTGAACAAAAACATACCAAAAAATCAATACATGGAAAAGAGTGAGGTTGAGAGTCTAAATCTTCAAATTAATGCTTAAACTTTCTCTATTCAAATGGATCTATTTCCTCTTCTTTATATTTGGCAAAAAATTCAGCACCTAAAATTTCCTTAATTTTAACCATTGTCATTCCTTCTATTTTTTCGCCATATTCTCCGTAATGGGAGTCGCATTTTCTTGAAGCCGCAGTAGCAACAGCTTGAGTGATAAATTCGTTTTCTACGGCTGTCCTAGCTCTAGTAGTGGCTTCAGACTTAGCTTTTGTAAGTCTAGACATGGCAGAGTTTTTTTTCCTATTGACGTCATCCACAACTTCCATTAACTGTTTGTAAGACGGGTCTGGCACGTCAACATTTATGAATTGTCCGTCAATATCGTATGAAAAATTAATTTCATCTATTTTTTCAGTAAGTAATTCTATGTGGTCAGTGTTAAAAACAAGAATTTGTAATGTGTTTTCAGAATCTGTTTTTTTTAAATCCCCAACATCAACTAATCTTCTTGGTTTTCCTTGGATGTTTACTCTAATACCTTTAAGAACCGCTAAATTTGCATCTGAAGCCTTAATATCACTTAGGGTTTCTTCAAAGTCTTCTACAGAAGCTTTCATAAGTGCTTCTGCTTGAATTGAATATTTTTCGTCAGGGAGAGCCATGGTTAAAAATTATAAATTTATAATTTAATCTACACTAAAGCTTCTTT
>CAYYMX010000044.1:0-11362 GCA_964473045.1 uncultured Alphaproteobacteria bacterium
TAGACCATAAACGAGCTTATGATTTTGATAATGGTCCTAATACTGGAGGGATGGGATGTTTTACTCCATCACAAAAAATGAACAAGAATTTAGAAAAAAAAATATTTGATTCAGTTGTCAAACCTACATTTTTAGGACTACAAAAAGAAAATTTTGAATATAGAGGAATACTTTTTGTTGGATTGATGATTAATAAAAATTGTCCTTACGTAATAGAGTTTAACGCGAGGTTTGGTGACCCTGAATGCCAAACCTTACTCCGAAATCTCAATAGTGACCTTCTTGAACTTTTTGAATCCACAGTAAATGACAAACTTTCTAAAATCAAAATAAGAAAAGATTCAAAAAGTGTAATCTGTGTTGTTGTTGCATCAAAAGGTTATCCAGAAAGTTATAAAACAAATAAAGAAATAAAAAATCTTGCTAAAGCTTCTTCAATTGAAGGAATTGAGATTTTTCATGCAGGAACAAAATCACACAATAAAAAAATACTCTCGTCAGGAGGAAGAGTTTTGTCAATTACTTCAAAATCAGAGTCAATGAAAGATGCAAGAATAAAAGCTTATGAAGCAATCAAAATTATAAACTGGAAATTTGGTTTTTTTCGAAAAGATATAGGAATTAAAAATAATTGACTATCTTAGTTTTTTAAAAAAGCTTTTTAACAAGTTGTTGCATTTATTCTCTTCAATTCCTCCAAAAAACTGATAGCCTTCTTTGTTTGAAGAATACTTCTTTTTCAAGTTATTAAAGATTTCGTTACTACTAGTATAAGAACCAAAAAAAACTTTTCTTATTCCAACTTCATAAATTGCTGCCTCACACATTCTACATGGTTCCAATGTAACATAGAGAATAAGACCGCCTAATTTATGAGTTTTTTTTTTTTTACAGGCTTTTCGAATAGCTACTATCTCTGCATGTGCAGTAGGATCATTAGACTTTATCATCGAATTATGAGCAGAACTCACAACATTACCATCAGAATCAAGGATAACACATCCAACTGGAACATCTCCTATTTTTTCTGATCTTTTTGCTAATCTTATTGCTAGCAACATTGGGTTTGGCATTTAAATTCTCTTCACTAAAATCTCATCTCCATTTTTTACTCTCTTTAATACCTTTAAATCAAATTTTGTTCTCCCCCAAATATTACATTTTTCAGCCAACCTAATTTCACTTCCTATAGAAATTGGAGTTTTTCCAAAACCTATAGCAATTGCCTTACCTGCAGGCCAAAATGCTAAGTCTCCAAAATTAACAAGAGCTGTAGCATCTTTTTCTTGATTGACTTCTATAGGTGTAAAAAAGTAAACTTCATCTCCCCATAAATTTGCTAATGAAGTAATAGGCAAATTTTTCCAAATTAAGCTTGCAGTCGTAGAATTATTTAGAACAACTTCAAAATTAATATTTTTTATACAAATTTTACATTTTTTTTGCATATAATACTTTATCACTGGATAAACTTTTTTTAACAAAATTATGAAGAATCCCATTATCGGAATAACATTAGATGAGGAAACTAAAAAAGGATATTCTATCTATCCATGGTATGCAGCAAGAAAAAATTATTCAGAATCAATTGATATAGCTGGTGGTACTTCAATTTTTTTGCCGCACAATAGCAATAAAATAAAAGAATATATTAAAATTATTGATGGATTGCTTGTGACAGGAGGTGATTTTGATGTAGATCCCAAGCTATACGGACAAAAAAAACGGAGTAAAGAAATATCTGTAAAAAAAAATAGAACAGACTTTGAATCTGAAATATCAAAAACTGCTCTGAAATTTAATATTCCTATTTTAGGCATTTGTGGAGGTCAACAACTCTTGAACGTAATCTATGGGGGAACACTAATTCAACACCTGCCAGATAAAATCATAAGTAAAACTAATCATGAACAAAAAAATCCAAGAAATGAACCCAGTCATTATATAAAAGTTCTTGAAGGAACCATGCTCCATAAAATCACAAAGACAAAAAAAATGTTTATCAACTCTGCCCACCATCAAGCAGTTGACAAGTTAGGAAAAAAATTAAAAGTTAATGCTGTAGCTGAAGATGGTGTAATAGAAGGTATAGAAGATCCTAACCAGAGATTTTGCCTAGGAATCCAATGGCACCCTGAATTCTTGATTGATAAAAAGGATATTGAAATTTTGAAAGCCTTTGTTAAATCTTCTCAAAAATAGAAAAATTGAAAAACAAATTAATTAGAATTGCAAAAATCATTTCCCATTCTGGTCTTTGTTCTAGAAGAGAGGCAGAAAGTTTAATAAAAAATGGTGCTGTTAAAATTAACAACAAAGTAGTTACAGAGTTTTCTGTAAATTTTGAAGATATAGAAAAAATCTCTGTTAATAAAAAAAAATTAACTAGGCAACCCACAAGAATCTGGTTGTTTTATAAACCAAAAAATTATGTTTGTTCAAATAAAGAACAAAAGAATCAAAAAAGTATCTTCAGATTAATTCCTAAAAAATTTCCAAGAGTAATTTCTGTTGGAAGGTTGGATATTAATTCCGAAGGTTTGCTTTTATTAACTAATAATCCAGATCTTTCTTCTTTCTTAGAAAACCCACAAAATAAAATTGAAAGAATTTATAACGTAAAGGTTTCTGGAAAAATTCCAGACAATTTAGAAAAGCAAACTACTAATGGAATTGTTGTTGATGGATTTGTATATAAAAAAGTCATAATTAAAGTTTTAACAAAGAAAAAAAATAATAATTGGATTGAAATGACCTTAACTGAGGGAAAAAATAGAGAAATTAGGAAGATTCTAAATTTTTTCGATTTAAAGGTTAAAATTTTAAAAAGAATTAGTTTTGGCCCTTTTGAAATAGAAGATCTAAAACCAACTGAGATGAAAGAGATTGATAAAAATTTAAATCAAATTTACAAATCACTAAATTTTAATCATGAGAATTATTTCTGGTAAATTGAGAAAAAGATTATTGGTTTCTTTTGATTCTGAAAGAATACGCCCAACTTCAGATAGGGCGAAAGAATCAATATATAGCACACTAAACTCCATATTAGTAAAAAAAAATAAATCCTTTTCAGATCTAGTTATTTTAGACGGTTTTTGTGGATGTGGTTCGCTTGGCATCGAGGCTATATCAAGAGGTTCAAAAAAAGCTTTTTTTATTGATATTTCAAATACAGCTCTGAGATTAGCTAGGCAAAATTGTAAAAATTTAGAAGTGAATGAGTGTGCCACATTTTTAAATTATGACCTTACAAATTTTGAAACAAAAGATTCTATAGAAGCAGATTTATTTTTTCTAGATCCTCCATATGGGAAATTTGATATTGAAAAAATTCTACAAGCTATAAAAAAAAACAATATGATTAAGAAAAAATCTATAGGAGTAATTGAAGTACCATCAAATCAAAAAAAAGATAACTTTTTTGGTTTTAAAACAATCAATAAAAAAAAAATTTCTAAATCTTTTTTTCTATTTTTAGAAAATGAATAATTTATTTTCTACCAAATAGTTTTTCTATATCATTGAGATCAAGTTCTATATAGGTTGGCCTACCATGATTGCACTGTCCAGAAAAAGGCGTGTTTTCCATTCTTCGAAGCAAATCATTCATTTCATCAACTTCCATTTCTCTTCCTGCTCTAATTGAACCATGGCAAGCCATTGAAGAGCAAATTTTATTTATCTGACTTTCCAATAATTCTGACTTATCAAAATCTAACAGTTCATCAATTAAATTTAGAACTAATTTTTTTATATTGCATTCGGACAAGATATTTGGTACTTCACGAACTATAATTGAGTCAGCGCCGAATTGTTCAATCTTTAATCCATATTTTTCAGTAATCTCAAATTTATCTTTTAAATTTTCAAGAACACCTTTTTCTATATTTATTATCTCAGGTATTAATAAAATTTGAGTTTTAGCTGACTTATTGTAAAAATCTTTCTTTAGTTTTTCATAAACTATTCTTTCGTGAGCTGCATGTTGATCGACAATGACAATCCCACTTTTAGTTTGAGAAACTATATAGGTGTTATGATATTGACTTTTTGCATAGCCTAAAGGATTATAAATTTCTGGAGTTTCTTGAGAGTCTTTTTTTTTACTTGAAAATCTAGGTTCTATCTCATGAGTTTTGAGTTCAGCTTCATAGTTTCTTAAATTAGTATTATTTTTAAATTTTTGATTTAATGAAAACTTTTCCACTGCTTTTAAAGTATTTGTTGAGCTAGCTCTATATCCTGCTGATGATATTGTAGTTCTAAATGAACTAATTATTATGGATCTTAGTTTGTTAATATCTTTGAATCTAACCTCACTTTTTGCAGGGTGAACGTTAATATCCACCTCATCTGTTGGACATTTAATAAATAAAATCAATTGAGGAAATCTGTCCCAGGAAATAAAGTCTCTATAAGCAACTTTGAAAATAGAGCTTATTGATTTATCACTAACAACTCTATTATTTACAAAAACAAATTGATTATTAGTATTTGAATGATGAAAAGTTGGTAACCCTAGCAATCCACCAAACTCAAAATTATCTCTTATTTGGTCGAGTTTTACAGAGTTTTCTGCAAATTCTTTACCCAAAATTTCAGACGCTCTTTTTCTCAACTTGTCTTCAGATGCTAGATAATCATTTCTTAAATTTAGAATATTTTTCCTATTTACAAATAAATCAAACTCGATGTCTAGAAATGAAAGTGCAAACTTTTGAGTCATTCTTTTAATCAATAATGATTCATAGTTATCAGATTTCAAGAATTTTAATCTAGCTGGAGTAGAAAAAAATAAATTTTTTATTGTAATTACCGTTCCCTTTTGTTGATTGATAGGCTTCAAATTTTTTGTTTCTCCAGAAAAAATTGTTATTTCTCTTCCAACTAAATCAGAATTTACATTCGAACTAATAGTCATTTCTGAGATTGAAGCAATTGAAGGCAAAGCTTCCCCTCGAAAACCTAAAGTTGAAATATTGTTTAAATTTCCAGAATTCAATTTGGACGTTGCATGACGCTTAACTGATAATTCAAGTTCGTCGCTTCTTATTCCATCGCCATCATCAATAACCTTGATCTCAGTTTTCCCTCCGTTACGAATATGAATACTTATTTTTTTGGAATTTGCATCGATACTATTCTCAACCAATTCTTTTATTACTGAAACTGGTCTTTCAACAACTTCTCCAGCAGCAATTTTATTAATTAGATTATTGGATAAAATTTTGATTTTCTTCATTAGTAATTAAGCTAAAAACTTTTTAGTTAAAATTTTTATCTCCTCAACAGCTGGTTGATCAAATGGATCTACATTAAATAGGTAACATGTGAATATTGTCTCCAAAAAGAAAAACATCATTAATGCTCCAATAGATTGTTCATCAATCTCATCCAATGTAATAATTCTGCAGGGTAATCCTTTGTGCTCAATCGTTTTAAAGGTCGCCTGCATTTCTGCGTACATAAGTTCATCTATCGTTTTATTATGCAAAATTAAATATTTTTCCTTTTCCCCTATAAAACATTTTATCTTATCTTTTTTTAAGGTTTCTCTTTTAGTTCTCCCTAAAATTGTAAAAAATTTATCACGAGGTCCATCTAGGTAGAGTTGAAGTTGACTGTGCTGGTCAACCGTACCTAGAGCATTGACCAGTGTGGATCCCATACCTTTCTTTCCTATACTTTCTGCCCACAATTGCCTAAGCCATAAAGAAAAGTTTTTTAGGCAATCAACATATGGCATAAAAACAGAAATATTTTTTCCTTTGCGAATTAATTTGTATTGCGCATAAGTTGATAAAAAAAAATGATCAAAGTTTTTAGTATGACTTTTAGAATGAGTGATATAGTCTAAAAATTTTCTGGCTCCATCGCAAAAAAATTTTATATCCAAACCTACTAATGCTGCTGGAAATAATCCTACAATAGAAAAAACAGAAAATCTTCCTCCTACATCCTTTTCATGTTGAAAATACTCAAATCTTTCTGTTTCTTGAATCTTCTTAAGTGTGCTCATCTTTTTTTCTGTAATAACTAAAAACTTTTCCTTCAGGATAATTTTTTTTTTTCTCATTTCTTGAACAATATAAAAATATTGAGCAAGTGTTTCCAAGGTTTCTCCTGACTTTGAAATAACAACTACTCCGGTTCTATCTAGATTAATCTTTTTAATTAAATTTGACATTGAAAAAGAATCCACATTTTCCACAAAAAATAAGCTTGGGCTATTTTTTTTTTGTGATTTATCATTTTTTAATGAGAAAAGAGTTTTCCCTCCTAAACTTGATCCTCCTGTACCTAAAAAAACAACATTTTCAAATTTTTTAAACTTTTTTGATAATCTAGAAATTTCGCTAAATTTATTTTTTTTTAGTACATTTATAAATTCAAAACATTGATTTTCAATTTGGTCTAAAATCTTTTTTTTTGTTTTAGAGTATTCATCATTATCAGATTTGATTTCTAGTCCGTGAGAATTGAATGACAAATAAGGAATAGACATATTATTTTTATTATTATTCGGGTTTTCCAACAATCAAAAAAAACAAATTATCACTGTTAAACAGTTTTTTTGATAATTTATTCGCATAACCAAATTCTACTTGATCAATAATTTTATTTCTCATATTAAAATAATTTTTTCCTAAATCATAATATTGAACAATTCTCAACAAATTTGCAATTGATAATGTACTTGTAAAGTTTCTAGCAAATGATCCTTTAAAATATGTTTTTGCTTCCTCAAATTCAGTTTTCTGTAAGCCTAATTCACCAATTTGATCCCATTCCTCTTTTACCAAATTAATTGTTTTATAAACGTATTGGTTTTGAGTCTGAAAACCACCAAGAATTAATCCGTCACTATGATACGAAGAAAGATATGAATAAATTGAATAGACTAGTCCTTCTTTTTTTCTAATTTTTTTATATAATCTTGACTGAACGCGCCCTCCCCCCCGCACATAATTAATGATTCTTGCTGCAAAAAAATTCTTGTCTTTCCGTTTTAACCCCCTATGACCGAAAATAACTGCTGTTTGCGGAGTTTCAACTTCCCAAATTTTTTCACCTCTTGGCAAATCATTGAACTTTGGTACATCAAAGTTAATTTCATCGTCTGGAAGATCACCAAAAACGTGATCAATAAAATATTTAATCTCATCTTCACGAATATTTCCTGAAACTCCAATAATAAGATTAGATCTCAAAAGATTTTTTTTTTTATAGGAAATAATGTCTTTTCTTTTTATTTTTTTTAAGGATTCCATAGACCCTTTCTCATTATTAGAAAATTTATGATCACCAAAAAAACTTTCGTTAAATTTTTTAGATGCTAAAGTAGGAATATCTGATTCATCTATTTTAATACTGGCTTTAACTTGGTTCTTAACCTTCTCAATTTCTTCAGTTGGAAAAGTTGCTAAATTGAGTGCCTTATGAAACAACTCAAATCCAATATCTTTATTAGAAGAAACTATTTGAAATGTACCATCAATCTTTTCCTTTCCAGTTGAAAAGTAAAGTTTCATTCCTGATTCTTTTATTGATTGCTGAAATTCGCTTCCCGTCATTCCTTCTACCCCTTCATCAAAAAGTGAAGTCATTAAATTTGAAACACCTTCTTTCCCAATAGGATCCAAGTAAGCTCCTCCCTTAAAACTAAAACTTACGCTTATAATAGGAATAGAGTTATCTTCTACAAACCAAAAATTTACCCCTTTTTTTGTTACAAGATCTTTGAAATCAAGTGGTAGAACATTTTTAAAAAACAGAAAGGAAAATATGTTAAATATTAAAAAAATTCTCAATGATCTAATCCTCCTAACACATAGTTTTTATTTTCCATAAAATCCTTCAGAGCTTTTTGAACATCATTCAGAGTTAGCTCAACTAAATTTTCATTCCAATTCTCTATTTCTTCCAAACTAATCTCTGCAGATATAGCTTCACCAATAATTTCAGCAGGTTTTAAAATTCCATCCATTCTATAAATAGAATCAAATAAATATTTTTTTTTTTCAATCTCAAATCTTTTCATAGATAAATCATTCTCAACAGATGATTTTATATTTTTGTAAATTAGTTCATCTATCTTTTTTATTTCCAATTTTTTATTTGGAATCGCATAAAAATAAACGTATCCATCACCTTTTGAAAAACCTTGAAAATATGCTCCCATCATAGAAAAGACTTTTTCCTTTTTAACTAGGTTTTCATATAGCAAACTAGTAGAACCACCTGCCAAGATTTTCAAACCTATATCTAAAGCTATACCATCTTTAATAGATTGATTATACGACTTGACTCTATAAATTTTTTTCCATATGGGTTGCTTTACATTTGGATTTTTCAATTCAACAAAAACGGATGTTCTTAATTCTGGATCAGAAACTTTCTTGTCTAGATGAATTTTAGATTTTTTTATTTTTCCATAATATCTTTTGGTTAATTTTTTTGCCTTTTTAAGGGTTATATCCCCAGACAAAATTACAGTTGCATTATTAGGTTTATAGTATTTTTTATAAAAAGCTCTTACATCTGAATCTAATAAATTTTCAATTTCATGTTTCCATCCAATAATAGGTCTACCATAATAATGATTAGGAAAAAGAACCGATCGCATAGATTCATTTAATAGAGAGGATGGATCGCTTTCTATTCTCTGAAAACGTTCTTCTAAAATAACTTTTCTTTCTGTACCAACATTGCTTTTAATTAATGTAAGATTTGTCATTCTATCTGCTTCCATTTCAATTATTTTTTCTATCTTATCACTTGGAACGACCTGGTAATAAGCTGTGTAATCATAACTTGTAAAAGCGTTCTCACTCCCACCAATCTTAGAAATATAGTTTGAAAAATAATCACTCTTAAATTTTTTTGTACCTTTGAACATTAAATGTTCCATAAAATGAGCCAAACCACTTTTGCCTTTTTCTTCTACACCTGAACCAAAATTGTACCAAATCATGTGAGCTACTACTGGTGCTCTATGATTCTCCACAACAACTACCTTAAGGCCATTTTTCAGATTAAAGCTTTGAGCATCAAATATGTCTTGCGATTGCAAAGATTTGTTAGTTGCAAATAACAACAAAATCACCAAGAGAAATTTCATCTATTCTATAATCGGCAACTCATCAAGTCTATGGTATTTAGTATCAGAAGAATTTAACGGTTCTGAGTCTGAATAGATTTGACTATTTTCTTCAACTAGCGGTGCTGAAAAGTTTCTTTGATAGGAAAAAACGTTTTGACTTGGAACATACTTTCTAGAAAAGTTGTAACCTTTATCATAAATTGGTCTATAGTATACATTGCCTTGTTTAAAACCATCTACATATTGTTTGTACACCCATTCGCCAATTGTAAATTTATTATTTTTTTTAAATTTTTCAATGGAATCCGATGGTGTAGGTGAAGAAGGTATATTCATTCTTGGTGCAATATAATTAGTAATATTTGGGTAAACTGTTGGTACATTTTGAAAGTTTGAAAATCCTCTTTCTTGTTCTGGAAAAGATTGTTGATTAGTAGGTCTTTCTGGTTTTGCAACTTTTCCAAAGTCTGGAGGAAGAACAAGTTCAGGAGTATCTTCAATAAAACTATCATCAAATTCCGTGTCATCACCAAAAGTTATAAGTTCATCTAGTGTTTCACAAGAACATATTAACAAAACAAAAAAAATGGATGTAAGCTTGTACAACTTTTTAATCAAAATCATCACACTTATAGCCTCCATTCACATAATCTTCTTTAACTCTTATACAGTCATTTTGTATCCCAAACAATTCCATTTCTTCTTCCTTACTTAGCATAGGAACTCTTTTTTCTGGGGACATACTCATATCTTCTGAATTGCTTTGAGGAGCTGGGTTGCTTTGAGGAATCGGAAGACTTTGTTGTTGAGGGCTAAAATTTGGCATTGGTTGATTTTGATAGTACGAATATGGAATCTGACTAGTTTGTTGGTCAATAGAATACTGAGGAAAAGGCGGTGGTGGTGGTGCTTTGAATGGAGTTCCATTTGGGCCAACATAATAGTATTGCCTTGCACTACGATAAATTGGATCATAGTAAAAATTGTTTGCAACACCGCTAGGCATAGGTGGTTGAATTAGCTCTTGTTCCATAATCTGATAATTTTCATCAGGCATTTCGTATTCAGGAGGCATGGCATATTCAGGAACTTCTACAGCCTCTTCAATAACCACAGCTTCACTTTGCTCCGGCTCTTCATCTTCCCAAATAGCTATTGTGTCATAAACATATTCGCCGGCAGATGATATAGAATCCCAAGTTGAATCGATAGTAGAATCGATAGTAGAACATGAGCTCAAAATTACTGCAAAAAGAAACGACGATATTTGCTTTAGACGTTTTTGATAAACCATTCTAAAAACCATATATTGTACTACTAATATTAAAAAGCGTTATATCTAGTAGCATTCCCTCTATTACTATCATTTGTTATACATTTTGCAAAGAACAATTATTTATTTTAGTCCCTCCTAAAACGTAGTATTTGCCAAAAATAAAAGAATACCCCAAGAGTTATAAAAGTGTCAGCAAAATTAAATGCTGGCCAGTGATAACTCTTAGCATATATATCAATAAAATCTACTACATATTTATTAACAATTCTATCATATCCATTCCCAAAAGCTCCTCCCACTATCATAGACAAACCCAATACTTCAAATGTATTATTTGCTACTTTTATCAAATACAATATATAAAAAATGATTAAAAAAGATAAAAAACCAAGGTAGAAAGAAATATCTAAGTCTGCAAAAAAACCAAAGCTTACTCCCCTATTTTCTACATACACTAATTTAAAACCATCAAAAACTTTTACACCTAATATTAGACTTTCTTTGTAGTTTAATACAACTAACTTTGAGATTTGATCAATTAGAAAGACTAAGATTGAAACAACCAGTGTAATGCCAACTTTATTTCTCATCTTCTTCATTTAGAACAGATTCACATCTTATGCACAATTCTTTCTGAGATTTAATAGAAAATACTTTCCAACATCTAGAACATTTTGATCCTTGAGAAATTTCTATTTTTACTGCAATATCTTTGTTTTCTGGAAAAACATCAAAGTCATTTTCTAGTTTGGAAGAAATATTTACTTCAGAAGCTATAAATATTTCACTTAAATCAAAGTCTTTTAGAATTTCCAAATATGCAACATCACCTATACACAAAGAAACTTTGGCTTCTAAACTTGATTTTATTTCTTTCAAATTTCTCTTTTTTTCAATAGAGAATGAGAAAGCATCTCTCAAATCAAAAATTTTCTCCCATTTTTTTTCTAATTTTTCGTCTCACCAGTTTTCTGGCAAAT
>CAYYMX010000045.1:0-11014 GCA_964473045.1 uncultured Alphaproteobacteria bacterium
TTATAAACTATAAAAAAAAAGATTTTTTTGAAGAAATAAAGAAATTTGACACTGATGGTTTGGATCTAATTTTAGACATTGTAGGTGGAGATTATGTAATGAAAAATATAAACCTTCTAAAAAAAGAAGGTAAATTAATCAATATCGCATTTCAAAATGGCTCAAAGATTGAATTGAATTTAATGAAAGTTATGTTAAAAAGACTTACAATCACTGGCTCAACTCTAAGAATTAGAGATTCTGCTTTTAAAGGAGAAATTCTTGGTAAGTTAAAAAAAAAAGTTTTTCCTAGTTTTGAGAATGGTAGTATTAAATGTTATATTGACTCAGTATTTAGGCTTGATCAGGTTATTCAAGCTCATAAAAGACTATATGAAGGTAGCCATATTGGTAAAGTTATTTTAAATGTATAAAGGAAAATTATGAGAAAGCCACTAATGCCAAAAGCAACTGCTATCTGGCTGATTGACAACACATCACTGACATTCAAGCAAATTTCGAATTTTGTTAGTTTACATATCTTAGAAGTTCAAGCAATAGCAGATGGTGAAGTTTCTGGAAGTATTTTACCTAGAAACCCTATAGAGAATGGTGAGTTATCAATCGATGAAATAAAAAAGTGTGAAAAAAATCAGAACTCTACCTTAAAAATAAAAGATTCTAATATTCCTATGCCAAACGCCAAAACAAAAGGTGCAAAATACACGCCTTTATCAAAAAGGGCAGACAAGCCAAATGGAATTTACTGGTTAATTAAAAATATTCCAAATTTGCCTGACTCAAAAATCTGTAAAATCATTGGGACTACAAAAAATACAGTTAATTCAATAAAAGATAGAAGTTTTTGGAATATGCAGAACTTGAGAGCTCAAAATCCATTTGAACTAGGATTATGCTCCAAAGAGGAGCTTGACAATATAATCCAACAATACAAATCAGAAAGTTAATTATTTTGATAACTTAACTATCTCATCTCTAATTTGTAATTTTTTTTTTTTTAAATCCAAAACTTTCAAATCATCCGAAGATACTCTGCCAATCTCTTTTTGCAAGAGAGAATCATAAAATGCATGTTTAGAAGTTAAGGATTTGATTTTTTTTTTATTATGCACAATTCTTTGCATAACTTATAATAATGTTAAAAAAAAAAAAACCAACAAATTTAATTATGATCTTAAAAAATAATAGTACTTTGGTGTCTTTAGTTATGGGAAGTCAATCGGATTGGAAAACACTTTCACATTCAGAAAAAATTCTTAAAGAGTTTGGGATAAATTATGAAAAAAAAATAATATCAGCTCATAGAACACCAGAAAGATTGTATAATTTTGCAAAAAGTTTGACATCTACAAATATCGAGGTTGTTATTGCAGGTGCAGGAGGAGCCGCACATTTACCTGGCATGATAGCTTCACTAACTCACATTCCAGTATTAGGTGTGCCAATTGAATCTAAAACACTAAAAGGACTAGATAGCTTAGTTTCAATTGTTCAAATGCCTGCAGGCATACCTCTTCCAACATTGGCAATTGGAAAAGCTGGTGCTATCAACGCAGGGTTAACTTCAGCGTCAATTTTAAGTTTGAAGTATCCAGACATTAAGAAAAAACTTTTAATTTTTAGATCAAAACAGACAAGATCCGTAAAAAAAAAACCAGTAAATGAATAGAAAAAAAATTGGAATTTTGGGTGGTGGACAACTGGGAATGTTTATTTGTCAAATTGCAAAAAAAATGAATATTCAAACATCAGTTTTCTCAGAAATAGATGATTTTAGTGCTAAAAAATTTTGCGATAATTTTTTTATAGCTAGTTATAATAATCAAAAGACTCTAAATGAATTTTTAAACTCTTCAGATATTTTCACCATAGAAACAGAAAATATTCCAAAAAATGTTTTATGGAATATAGAAAAAAAAAAAAAACTCTTTCCTTCTTCTAAGATAGTTGAGATAGCCCAAAATAGGCTTCTAGAAAAAAAAATTTTAAATTCTCTAGAAGGAATAAAAACAGCAAAATATAAACCTATAAATAATTTTAATCAATTAAAGTTAGGTCTAGAAGATTTTAACTTTAATGCAATTCTTAAGTCATGTGAAATGGGTTACGATGGAAAAAATCAGTTCCTAATTAACAAAAATAACATTCAAAAATACAAGAATAAAAGCCTCAAGAACCACATACTTGAGGAACTGTTGGATTTTAAAAAAGAAATTTCCGTTATCGTATGTCGTGATAGTAAAAAAAATGTAATAACTTATCCGCCAGTTGAGAATATCCACAAAAATTCAATCTTACATAAAACAAATTATCCAGCAAAAATAAATCTTAAAACAAAGAATGAGGCAGAAAAGATCTCTAAAAAAATTGCTTCAGATCTTGATGTTATTGGTAATATTGCCGTAGAAATGTTTGTAATGAAAGATGAAAAAATTCTAGTTAACGAAATTGCACCTCGCCCTCACAATTCTGGCCATTGGACAATTGATTGTTGCAAGTTTAATCAGTTTGAAAACCTTATTTATGCAATAACCGAAAATAATGTGAAAAAACCAATACCTAAAAAAAGATGTTCTATGATTAATCTTATTGGAGATGAATACAAAAATATCAATATTTTAAAAAGAAAATTTAGATGTTACGATTATTACAAAACCAAAATAAAACCTAACAGAAAAATGGGTCATTACATCATTGAACAGAACTAAAAAAATTTTTTATCTTACTTTTGAACTTTCCAAAAGTTAAGGTTAAGGCAATTTGATTGTCCAAAAACACCCTAGTTTTTTTAATTTCAAAAGAATTATCAAATACAAAACGGGTAAAAGTAGAAGCATAAATTTTCATTAAAATTAATCTTTTTGTATAATAATTAAAATCTGTTGATTTATCCCCGCTATGAAACCAAATTTCATCTGCTACATTAAATAAAATTTTTTTCAAATACTTTGCTGAGCTTGGTCTTATCATAAGAAAAAAAATTTTTTTTTTAGGGACTTTAAGATTATCCATTACTTCAAGTCTTTGTAAAATATAATATTTAACTTTTTCATTTGTTCTAAAAATATTGAAGTTTTTAGGCTTTTTTTTGTTTATAACAATTCTATTTATAAGGTTGTTCATCTCCATCATCAAAGACATTAAACCATCAGGAAGAAAATTTGTTTCTATTCTTTTTTTATACTTGATATCAATTTTAAGTTCTTTCATGGATTTCATTAACATCGAATTAAAATCATCCAGAAATGAAAGATTTTTGAGCATTAATAAAAAAAATTTATTTTTTTCAAGTTTGCTAATTTGCATAATTTTAAAAAATAGTTTGCTTTATTATCATATTTTCTATAAATATACTTCAAATCTTAAGGAGAAGTAAAATAATACGCGTACACGTTAGAGATAATAACCTAGAAAAAGCCATGAGAGCAATGAAAAAAAAACTTCAGCGCGAGGGTGTTTTTAAAGAAATTAAACAAAGAAGGGCGTATGAAAAACCTTCTGAGAAAAAGGCAAGACTTCTCAATGAGTCAACTAGAAGATGTAAAAAAATGCTCAGGAAAAAACTTGAGATTCAAGGATATTAATCAAGACTTTTTATAATATTTTCAACCATTTTTTTGGCATCTGAAAACAACATCATAGTATTATCTCTGAAAAACAATTCATTATCAACTCCAGCATAGCCTGATGCCATTGATCGCTTTACGAATAGAACAGTACCAGCATTTTCTACATCAAGTATTGGCATACCGTAGATTGGACTACTCTTATCAGTTTTTGCTGCTGGATTAGTGATATCATTAGCTCCAATCACAAAAACCGCATCAGTATTGGAAAACTCACTATTTATTTCCTCTAACTCAAATACTTCATCATACGGAACTGTAGCTTCTGCAAGTAAAACATTCATATGACCTGGCATTCTTCCAGCTACTGGATGAATAGCATATTTAACTCCTACTCCATTTTTTTTTAAAATATCACACATTTCTCTAAGTGCATGTTGTGCTTGAGCTACTGCCATACCATAACCAGGTACAATAATTACATTACTAGCATTGCTCATAATAAATGCTGCATCTTCAGGACTACCAGTTTTAACTGATCTGTTTTCTATTTTATCAACAACATTTGAACCTTCATCAACTCCAAATCCTCCTAAAATTACACTTATAAATGAACGGTTCATTCCTTTACACATGATGTAACTCAAAATCGCCCCAGAAGCTCCAACAAGTGAGCCTACAATAATCAATAATTGATTTGACAAAGTAAAACCAATGCCAGCTGCAGCCCATCCAGAATAAGAATTTAACATTGAAACCACAACTGGCATATCAGCTCCACCTATAGGAATAATAATTAAAATTCCTAAAATTAAAGAAGTTAAAACAATGATCCAAAAGGTTTCTTTAGAAACATCTACAGCAAAAAAAACAACCAAACTAATAATAAACAAGACAACCAAAAGATTTAAGAAATGCTGACCAAAAAAAATTGTTGGCGCACCACTAACTAACCCCTGCAACTTTAAGAAAGCAACAATAGATCCAGTAAAAGTTATTGCACCTATAACAACCCCGATAGACATTTCAATTAAACTCGATAAATAAATTCTTCCATCTAAATCGACTATTGAATAGCTCTCGGGCGAATATAAAGCACTAGCAGCTACAAAAACTGCTGCCAGACCAACAAGAGAGTGAAAAGCAGCAACAAGTTGAGGCAAAGCAGTCATTTGAATCTTTAATGCTATAAATGTTCCTATTCCACCTCCAATTAGAATCCCTAGAATTATTATTTCATATGACAAAACATTGGGGTTATATAGTGTGGTAACAATTGCTATAATCATTCCAGTTATTCCAAAAAAGTTTCCCCTTCTGGCTGATTCCGGATGAGACAAACCTTTAAGAGCCAATATAAAAAATATTGCTGCGACTAGGTAACTAATTGCTGTTAAATTCTCAGACACTTTTTATTTAGAATCCTTTTTTGTTTTTTTTTTAAACATTGATAACATTCTATGGGAAACAACAAATCCTCCAAAAATATTTATGGAAGCCAAAATTATAGAAAAAAAACCCATAAGCGAAGAAAAATTTATTTTTTCTGGACCTGCAGCAATAATAGCTCCCACAATTATTACACTAGAGATTGCATTAGTGACTGCCATTAAAGGTGAATGCAGGGCTGATGTTACACCCCAAATAACGTAATAACCAATAATACAGGATAAAACAAAAATCATTAAAAGATTTATTACAGGATCAATATTTTCCATTAAACCTCCTCTTTAGTAGTTTTATTGTTTTTTAAAACGCATGTTTCTTTAACAACCTCATCTTGCCAATTAAAATCATGAAATTTTCCTGATTCACATGAATTCATTAAAAAATTAATAATATTTTTTGAGTATAACCTTGATGCGTCATGAGAAACCGAAGAAGCTAAATTTTTTGGCCCAATAATCTTTTTTGATTTAAACTCAACAATTTCTCCATTTATTGTAAGTTCACAATTTCCTCCAAATTCAGATGCTAAATCCATGATAATGCTTCCAACCTTCATAGACTCAACCATTCTTTTGGTAATTATTTTTGGAGCTGGTTTACTAGGGATTAGGGCAGTTGAAATAACTATATCCATTTTTTCTATACTTTCCTCTAAAAGTTTAGCTTGCTTTTTTTTATATTCCTTAGTCATTTCTTTAGCATAACCACCTGAAGTTTCTCCTGAATCTTTACTCTCAACTGAAACAAACTTTGCTCCTAAACTCTCGACTTGCTCTTTTGTTGAAGATCTTACATCAAACACCGATACTACTGCTCCCAACCTTTTTGCAGTAGCAACTGCTTGAAGTCCAGCAACACCAGCACCTATAATTAATACTTTAGCCGGAGCTACGGTGCCAGCAGATGTCATCATTAAAGGAAAAGCTTTATTAAAGTAACTTGCTGCATCAACAACGGCTTTATATCCTGATAAATTACTTTGGGAAGACAAAATATCCATACTTTGTGCTCTTGAAATTCTAGGCATTTTTTCCATGGCAAAAACATTAATTTTTAACTTCTTTAAGTTCTGGAATTCTAATTTAAATTTTTCTGGATATAAAAGCGTTAGTAATGAACAATTTTTTAAAAAAGAAAACTCATTAACTTTGTTGGTTTTTAATGGCCTTTGAATTTTAACAACAATGTCAGCATTCTTGTAAAGATCATTAGATTTTGAAATAATTGTTGCCCCACTCTTCTTATATTCATTATCTGTAAAGGAAGATAAAATTCCTGCATTTGACTGAACACAAACATTAAAACCCATTTTTTTTAGACTAGAAACACAATCCGGGGTGATGCTTACCCTTTTCTCTGACTCTGATAATTCTGAAGGAATAACAAGTTTCATAAAATACAATCTAACTTTCTAATTTAATTGTTCAAGTTCATCAATAAAATTTTTAATTAAATTCAAACCCATTTGCCAAAAATCTTTATTTTTAGGGTTTAGATTGAATGATCTAAGTAAAACTTTATAGTTTTTTGAACCTCCAGACTTTAATAGTTTTAAATATTGATCATTAAAGTTTGTAAAATTTTCTTCATATCTTGAATAAAGAGAGTTAACCAAACAATCACCAAACGCATATGCATAAACGTAAAATGGCGAATGAATGAAATGTGGAATATAAGCCCAAAAATATTTATAATTTCCACTCAAATTTATAAAATCACCCAAACTTTCATTCTGAGTCCTGATCCAGATTTTACAAATCTCATCTTCAGAAAGTTCACCTTTAGATCTTTTTAAATGAAGTTCTCTTTCAAAAACAAAGAATGCGATTTGCCTGAAAACAGTATTTAACATATCCTCTATCTTTCCTCTAAGCAAAGAGAGTTTTTGGCTCTTTTTTTTTGTTTTCTCAAGAAGAAATTTAAAAGTCAGCATTTCACCAAAAACACTAGCTGTTTCAGCCAGTGTTAGTGGAGTTTCAGAGAGAAACAATCCATTTTTGTTTGCTAAGAATTGATGAACACCATGCCCTAATTCATGAGCAAGAGTCATAACATCTCGAATTTTATTTTGATAATTCAAAAGGATGTAAGGATGAGAAGATGGAACAGTTGGATGAGAAAAAGCTCCTGATGTTTTCCCATCTCCTAAAGAAGCATGAATCCATTTGTTATCAAAAAATTTTTTAGCAACATTACCAATTCTATTATCAAAATCAAAATAGGCTGCTAGAACAATTTCTTTAGCTTCATCCCATGTTATTTTTTCTTCTTGAAGATTTTTATATGGTGCATTTTTATCCCAAAAATTTAATTTTTTTTTATTAAAACAATTTGCTTTATATTTATAATATCTGTGACTAATTTTGCTATAATTTGATCTAACCGTATTAACTAAAGAGTCAATATCTTCTTTATCAATTTGATTACTTAAGTGTCTAGATGATTCGGAGAATTCAAATCCTCTGAGATTTTTTTCAATATCTAAATCTTTTGATAAAATATTAGTAATATACGAAAAATTAAAAATATTTTTTTTAAGTGTCTCTCCAAAGGATTCTGCAGCATTTTTTCTTATAGATTCTTTATGTGAGGTGAAAAGATTTAAAATTTCTGTTTCTGTTAAATCTTTATTCCCATATTTAAATCTTAATCTAGTCATTGTTTGATCATAAAATTTTATCCAGGCTGCAGAACTTGTAATTGATTTTTCCAACAGCAATTTTTCAATCGTTTCAGATTTTTGGAATTTTTTATTTTTTCTTAGGTTTTTTATCCAGTTCTCAAATTTAGACTTTAATAAAAATCCATATTTTTTTTTATCAATTTTGTTGATTTCAATAGAAAAAAAAATTATTTTTTTTTCTAATTCTGAAAGTTTTTCATCAATAAATTGGTAAAATTTTTTCTTTTCTGGGTTTAATTGGTCCGTACAGTAAGTTAAATACGCATAACTCCTTAGTTTCAAAAAAACTTCTTCAATTTTTTCATAACTCTTTATGGATAGAATCAATTCATTATGGGAAAGTTCTGATAATTTACTTTTATATTTCTTGCAAAAATTGGTAATCTTGGTCTTTAGATGATTAATTTCATCTAAAACTTTTTTTGATTTATAGTTAGGATAAAAATCTGTTAAATCCCATTCAGGAAGATTGCTCATATTGGAAATAATAAAAAAAAATAATAATCTATACTTATAATTAAATGAATACAAAAAAAAAATTTTCAAATATTTTAAGAAAGTCAAATAACCTTCCTGAATTATTTTACTATTATTTGAAAAAATCTCCTTATAAAAAAATCTTATACAAAAAAAATAATGATAAGTGGATTGGAAAGAACTATTCTGAGATTGCTGAGAGTGTAAATAAAATTATTTTATACTTAAAAAAAATTAATTTTAAACGTGGTGATCGAGTTTTTTTACTATCAAGCAATAGAATAGAATGGGTTGAGTTTGACTTGGCAGTAATGACTTTAGGTGGAATAATTGTTCCAAGTTATGTCACAAACAATCTAATTGACAACCAATTCATAATTAATGATTGTAAACCTCAATTTGTAATTCTAGAAAATTCCTTTGTATACAAGAAGAATAGTTCTTTATTAAAGAAAATATCTAAAAATAGAATAATTTTAATTGATGATTATTCAAATTTTATTTCTTACAAAAAAATAACTGCAATCAAGTCCAAAAAACAAAAGATA
Source organism: uncultured Alphaproteobacteria bacterium (assembly GCA_964473045.1). Classification (GTDB taxonomy): domain Bacteria; phylum Pseudomonadota; class Alphaproteobacteria; order Methylaequorales; family Methylaequoraceae; genus CAYYMX01. The sequence continues at coordinate 8,724 of CAYYMX010000045.1, forward strand.
CCAAAAATAAAAAAATCTGAAATTTCTTCAATTATTTATACCTCAGGAACCGGAGGAAAACCAAAAGGAGTAGTTTTAAGTCATGAGTCTATATTTCATAATCTTGAAGGTGCATTAGAAGTAATCAAAGATTTTGGATTTAGAAATCACAGATTTCTATCTTTTTTACCATTATCTCACTCCTATGAAAGAATGGCAGGATTATACTTCCCTTTACTAATTGCAGCCGAAATATTTTTTTGCAGTTCAATCGATAAAGTTATTTATGAAATAAAAGAAACAAAACCAACAATAGTTTCTGCAGTGCCAAGACTTTATGAAAATATTTACAAAAAAATAAAATCACAAATTAACAAATCTAATTTATTAATCTCTTATTTTTAAAAAAATATTTTTTTTAAATTAGAAAAATTTAATAAAGAAAATAATCTTCTTAAAAACTTTATCAATAAACTATTCATTTACTTAATACTAAAAAAAAAAAATCAAAGCTAATTTTGGCGGTAAAATTAAAGCATTTATTTCTGGTGGTGCTGCATTAAATCCAATAATAGGAAATTTTTTTATTAATATGGGTTTTTGTTTACTTCAAGGGTATGGGCAAACTGAAGCATCTCCGTTGATAAGTTGTAATACAAAATTAAACAATAACCCAAAGACTGTTGGATTACCGATCAAAAATGTAAGTATAAAATTTTCTAAGGATAATGAAATCTTGGTTAAAGGGAAAAATGTAATGATTGGCTACTGGAATAATTCTCAACTAACAAAAAAAACTATCAAAAATGGTTGGCTTCATACAGGTGATCTAGGGTTTTTGGATAATAAAGGTAGGATCATAATTAATGGAAGAAAAAAGGATCTTATTGTTACATCAGGCGGAGATAATATTTCAACCCAAAAAATTGAAAATTTATTATTAAACCATAATGAAATTCAACAAGTATTAATTTATGGAGATAACAAACCCTATTTGGTTGCGCTAATTGTTCCAAGTGAGAAAACAACACTAGCGCAAATAAAAGAATTAATAAGTAAAGTAAATACTAGACTAAACAGCATAGAAAAAGTTAGAAAAATTTTATTAATTGAAGAGCCATTTAATTATGAAAATGGATTTTTGACACAGACTCAAAAAATTAAAAAAAACAAAGTCTTTGATTTTTATAAAGAAAGGATTAAAAACCTTTACTGAACACTATAATAATTCTTATACCATTCTACAAACATTGGGATACCTTCATGTACACTTGTTTTAGGTATAAAGTTTAAGTCCTTTTTACTCTCATCAATATCAGCAAAGGTTTGTTTCACATCTCCCATTTGGTGAGGTAAAAAATTTTTTCTAGCTTTTATTCCCAAACTTTTTTCAATCACCTGAACAAAATCAACAAGGTCCTCAGAACAATTATTTCCTAAGTTATAAATCTTATGTAAAGATTTAACATTTGACTTTATAGAACCATAAATACCGTCAACGATATCATCAATATAAGTAAAATCCCTTTTCATATTTCCAAAATTAAAAATATCAATTTTTTTTTTTTATATAATTCTTTTAGTAAAAATAAATGTAGCCATGTCAGGTCTTCCCCAAGGCCCATAAACAGTAAAAAATCTCAAACCAATACATTTCATATTAAATGAATGAGAATAGCATTCTGCAATTACTTCACAAGATTTTTTTGATGCAGCATACAGTGAAATTGGATTATCTGTTCTATTATGAATAGAAAAAGGGAGTTTCTTATTTTTACCATAAACAGATGATGTACTAGCATAAATAAATTTTTTAACATTTAATTTTTTGGCCAACTCTAGCATATTTAAATGACCGAGAATATTAGAGTTAATATATGAATAAGGATCTTTTAGTGAATGTCTAACACCAGCTTGTGCAGCTAAATTAACTATTATATCAATTTTTTCATTTCTAAAGAGTTTTACTAAATTTCTATCTTCAATATTCTTTTTAAAAAATTTAAAATTTTTGTATTTTTTCAGGATTTTCAATCTATCTTGCTTTAACTTTACATCATAATAATTATTAAGATTATCAACTCCAACAACACTAAACTTTTTTTTAAGTAAGAATAATGATGTATAAAGACCAATAAATCCAGCAGCTCCAGTTACAAGAATTTTCATTTATTTAATTGGTTTTTGAAATTTCTTTTTCCATTCAGAATATTCCATACCATAAATCTCAGTTCTAACTTTTTCATAATTAATTTCTAAATCTAGTTTTTTTCCTTCTTCAACCATCCACTTGGATAAACAATTTCTACAAA
>CAYYMX010000046.1:0-10974 GCA_964473045.1 uncultured Alphaproteobacteria bacterium
GCTCATAAAACCCCTTTCTGTTTCTATTCTTATTTTAAAAGATTGAAGGGAGTTGTAAGTGACAATATTAGATGTTTCTTAAATAAAGTTTAAGAAAAACACACTTATAAAAATCAATAAAAACAATAACTTATATAAATAAATACAAATTATATAGCCGTTCTTATACTAAAAACTTATTTTAAACCTTTTTTTTCTTTGGAATTTGTCTTTGTAAAATTAATTCTTCCAATTCCACATTAACTTTATGTGCACGTTCAATTGATTCTTTTGTTTTTTTCTCATCCTCTTGTTTTTCAAGAAACTGCTGAAGATATTTTGTTTTTTTTCTCGCTCTTTTTTTTTCAGCTTTAATTTTGTCAATTTTATGAATGCTTTTTAAGTAAGAGGAAAAATCATTATATTTTCTAAGTAAAGTGCTTAATGTGGATGGTCTAATTATTGGAAATGCTTTTTTTAAAATTAAATCTGGGTAACAATCAGAAAAAAAATCATAGAAAATACCATGAGTACCTTTTTTTCCTCTTCTATCAGTGTAAATAGATACATTTTTTTTATTAGTAATTTCTAAATAACAATTTTTAATTTCAAATATAAATTTAATAATTTCCACTGGAATTCTTGCTCTTCCGTCTATTTGACTTTTTGTTTTATCCTCAAGAGCACTAATTAATTTTTCAAGTTCAAAAGCCAAAAGTTTTAAATCAACATTATATTTTTTTAACTTTTCATAATAGGCACTAAAAAAATCTGGTCTTTTTATGTATCTGCAAACAGCCTTAAATCTTTCTGTTATACCTCCGTAAAAAGAAACATTTAATTTTCTTTTATCTACTTTTTTAAGATTTAATTTAGGACTTATTGTTATGCATAGTTTTTTTATAGAAAAAATTATATTGGCTTGGTAACTTTGTATTTTTTCTTGATCAAGGTTTTCGTTTAACAGTTCAATCCTTTTTTTAATAATATCAGTTTGATTTATTATAAATTCTTCAACCAAAGTGTTATGAAACAAAGACATAATTTATTGTAATAAAAAAACTTTACTATTACTAACAATTACACTTATTAAAATCTACTGACATAATATCTATAATTATACAAAAAAAAACCTGACTAATTAGTCAGGTTTTCCAATAAATATTTAAAATGCTTTACTTACTTTTCAGCGCAAGCATATGAATTGATTTCTAAACCAACTGAGATTTCAGTAATTTTTGGTGTTTTCCAAGCCATGATGTTCTCCTATAAGTTAAAAAAATTATATAATTGTACCGAATATATCATAGTCATCTTAACTAACCCTGATTAAACTATTCATTATATGTTCAGAAAAAATATTAAACAATAAATAAAACTTGAAAGAAAACTTCCTCAAATATAGTATTTAATAAAAGGAACTAAATCTATGAAAAAAATCTTAAGTTTGGCGTTTGCCTTTGTATTCTTTTCCTCAAATATAATTCTTGCTTGCCCTTATCAGTCAATGGTTGAAATTGATAATAAACTTAAATCAGCTACCATTGAACTTAGTGCAGAAAAGATGTCACGTATTAATGAACTTCGTTTAAAAGGTGAGGAAGTCTTAAAATCTGGAGACATAGCAGAATCAGAGAAAATTCTTAATAATGCATTGGCTTTATTTAACTAAATTATAATTACTTAAACTCCCAATTTTTTTTAGTTAATATAATCTCTCTTCACGAATAAATTCTTGGCACGGAAAACTGATACTTGTATCAACTCTTTCAATATCATCCTCTCTACATTCGTAGAAACATTGTCTCTCGCTATCAACTCTACTTCTATCAATAATCTCATTCTTTAATAAACATTTCACGATAATTTTCTTTTTTTCTCCGTATTGGCTAGAGTTTTTATTAATTAAGGTTTCATTATTAATATTCTTAAAATACTCTTTCAGATTTCTAGTATTTAGTACCAAAAGAACCAAAAGTATTAATAAGACAAATATAAAGATTCTCATTAGATAATCTTAATTTTTTTTAATGTTTTTTGTTTTCAATCTCTTTTTCCTTCTCCATTCCCAAGGTTTTACAAAATTTCCATTCCAAATTCCTAAATTATTTCTGTTTGCATAGTTTTCATCGTTTACATAATCCTTTGAAAAAAATGTGTATGCTAATGCCCATCCAGATCTTACCATTAGCTTATTTAAGTTCTTTTTACCAACAAAACAAATAGCTAAAATTCGCTGGTATTTATCTTTATCTTTTTTATTACATTTTACATTTTTGTTTACAATCATTGAATGCATAAAGGTTTTAGCTTTTTTTCCACAAAAATAATCTTTTCCTCTAGAGTCATTACATTTTTGTTTGATTTCAGGAGCATCAATTCCATACAATCTGTATCTAATATCATTAATTATAAGAGTATCTCCATCAATCACTTTGTTTTTCTCTGAAGAAATTGAATCATTTGACAACCCGTATATCACCCCAAACATTAACAATTTACATATATATAAATGCATTTACAAAAAATATGTTATATTTTAAAAGGAATATAGTTCAGATTTATTTTAATTTAAAAATATGAAAAAAGCTCTTGTTTTTCAACATATTGAAGTTGAGGATTTAGGAACCTTAGAAAACATTTTAGTTAAAAATGCCTTTCAAATAGATTATATAAAGTTTTTTTGCAATGATACAATTCCCGACAATTTAGAAAGTTATTCTCTAATGCTCTCGTTAGGCGGACCTATGGACACCTGGATGGTAAAAAAATACCCTTGGTTGATTAAACAAAAAATAGCTATAGAAAAATTTGTTATTGAAATGGAAAGGCCATTTATTGGATTATGTTTGGGTTGTCAATTACTGGGCGAAGTTTTAGGTGGCAAAGTAATTCAATCACAAATACAAGAAATTGGTTTTTGCGATGTAAAATTATCTACTGATGGAAAAAAAGACAAAGTTTTTCACAATTTTCCTAAAACATTTAAGGCTTTTCAATGGCACAGTTATGAGATAAGTGGTCTAAAGAATCAAAATATAAAAATACTTGCATATACAAGTACTACCCCAATACAATTATTTAAATATAAAAATCATGCATACGGCATTCAATTTCATCTAGAGATTAAGTCTGATACAATTTCCAATTGGCTAACTAACAAAATATACAAAGACTCTCTAATAGATAAATTTGGAGATAACGCAATTAAATATTTGGAAAAAGAACAAAAACTATACCTAGATAACATAAATCTATTGTGCTCAAAACTTTTTAAAAATATAAATATTGATAATTCACTTGTTTAATCAATAACTCAAAAAGTCTTGGAATTTCCTAAAAATCTTTTATAATATACTAACCATCCACATGGTTTAAAAGTGGCGCATAGTACATGCGTCAAAAGTACATGCTTATTAACTTTAACAAGGAGTGAAAAGTATGTTAATAACCAAAAATCTAATAAGATTTAATAATATTTTGATTAAAATTCCAAAGCAAACTAAACGAGTGTGGGATTTATCAGAAAATAGATGGGGTTATAAATTACACAAAAAAAATACCAAATAACCTAAGCTTGGAATGTGGAATAATTTTTATTTCACATTCCATTCTAAATAAATAATAAAAAATTGTGAAAAATAAACTAATCTTTAATTATAATTAAATAATGATTTTTTTTACTTTTAAAACTTTATCACTTTTTTTTATTTTTTCTCAATTTACAAGTTGTTCAAAAAACTTTAATCAAAAAGATATTTTTGTTAATCAACCTAATAATATAGTCAAAATTGATGGAGAATATGCTGCTTACATCTCTCCCAAAAAAATGAATCTTAAAAAAAAATTTTCATCTGAAGATTGTGACTCATGGGCAGTTGAAATTAATTTAGATAAAGCCTACAAAGAGTCTCTTTCAAAAGTTCTAAATTCAATGTTCAAAGAATTGACTTTTACAAACAAAGTTCTAACTACAGAAGAAATTGAGAGTGCCAACTATATTGCTCAAATTGTAATATTACACGAAGATGCTAATAGTACCTTTGTAAACGAAGAAAACACTGGAGTTTTTAAAATTTTTTTTGAATCTATTATTAAAGTTTATGGAAATAATAAAAAAAATATAGTTAATGAAGTATCATCAAACAGTGAATGGAAAAAAAACATATATGTAAAGTGCAAACTCCAAGATGGAGCGCTTAAAGCTTCCCAAAAATCACTTGAAGAATTAATAGAATTAATTCATTCAAAAGTCTACGAATCAGTTTACAAAATCACAAGATATTAGGTAATCTATTGATTAAAATGAATAGAAGATTATTTTTTAATTTTTTAATTAAATTTTTAGTTGCATTATATTTTCAAAATTTTTTTGTAAGAAAATCTTATGCTAAAAAAAAGGAAAAAGTTTTGACAAAAGTTTTGACAAATAAAATATTTTTTGCCCATCACATATCTCCAGGACACCCTGAAAGTCCGGAAAGAATAAAGTATATAATTGAAAAATTAAAAAAAAGTAATTTTTCAGAACTTTTAGAAACTCCCAAACTTAATAAAGAAGTTCACCACTGGATCTTAAAAATTCATAACGAAGAACATATAAACAAACTTAAAAAAAATTTTGCTTTAGCTGAAAAAGTTTCAAAATCTGCAGTACAAATTTGTCTTCAAGGTGTTGATCAAATCATGCAAAAAAAAACTAAAAACATTTTTTGTGCAGTAAGGCCTCCTGGCCATCATGCCTTAAATACTGGAAAAGAAGAAGGTTTTTGTTATTACAACCATATAGCAATTACAGCTAGATATATTCAAGAAACTTACAAACTAAAAAAAATATTAATTGTAGATTGGGACTATCACCATGGTAATTCAACTGAATTCTTCTTTTACGACGATCCTACCGTTTTATTCTTTTCATCTCATGATCAATATGCTTATCCAGGAACAGGTTCCCCTTCTAAAAAAGGAGTTGGGAAAGGTTATGGTTATAATATAAATGTCCATTTACCTTGTAAAACAAAAGATGAAGATATAGTTGAAACATACAAAAAGATTTTGATTCCTGCTGCAGAAAAATTTAAACCTGACTTTATTTTAATCTCATCTGGATTTGATAGCCGTATTGATGATCCCTTAGGTTGTTATAATGTTACAGATTCTGGCTTTAGGGAATTAACAAAAATTGTACTTAAAATAGCTAATAAACACTGTAAAAATAGGACTTTATCCATTCTTGAAGGTGGTTATAATTTAGATGGAAATTCTGATGCAGCAATTGCACATATTGAAATACTAAACAATTTTAACTAAAGGGTTTTTTCAAAAATTAATTCATGCTAGAAGTGTCTTTCTAATAAATTAGAAATATTTTCATGCCTCAAAAAAATGGTTTAGATATATTGCGTTACAAAAAAGCCTTAGATTTTTCTTACAATCTTTACAAAAATAAATTTAGAAAGGGTATTAAAATTCCCTATTTCACATATTTACTATCAGTTAGCAATCTAGTTATTGAAAATAATGGCAATAGTGACGAAGCAATTGCAAGCCTTTTTAATGAAGCTATTGAGGAGAACTCTGGTAATAAAAACTTTAATTTAATAAAAAAAAAATTTGGAGCCAGAGTTGCTAATATTGTGAAACAATGTTCAAATTCTCAAAAAATCAATCTTAATAATGAGAATTGGATTGAAGAAAAAAAAAAATTTTTAGATAGCATGCAAAAAAAAACTCAAACTTCTTTGTTTGTAAGTCTTTGTGATAAATACCATAGCAGCAGTTGCATTATAAATGACTACAATAAAATTGGAAAAAAATTATGGAATTATTATCCTACTTCTTCAGAGAATTTATTGTGGTATTATAAAAGTCTTTGTAAAAATTTTAAAAAATTTCTTAACAATCAAAAACATCTCAAAGATAAATTTCAAAGAAATATTAATGAACTCGGACATTTTGTAAAAAAATAACTTTAAAATCATACGTTTTCTAGAAAATCACAAACTTAGAAATTTTGTCTTTATTTTTTTTTGTGATATAATTTTGTTTTACTTGATCTTATTTTAAATTTTACTTAAGGGGTCAAAATTTTTTTCTATTCACTGAGAATTCTTCTTGGCATCATTGGTTTTAGTAGCCTAGTAATTTGTATATTTTCAATGACTTTTATCATAAAATTTGTTTATTTTTCTGATCTTCAAATGGTAGGAAAAGTTTTTGACTATCCTAGCTATTGTGAAAACTTGAAAAAGTTAAACCCAGAAATGAGAAATGAATGCGAAATTTACATGTCAGTGGATTGGTTGATTGTAATTGCATTTGCCTCGTTAGTAATTGCTTTTACAACATTATTTCCCTTTTTTGTTATGAAAAAAAATAATTAATTCTTTTGGCATTATGATACTCTGAATTTATTAAAGGTATAATCTTATGAGTAAAATTCTAAAAGACCCATTTGGAGGGGTTAAGGGCGTATCCAAAGTAAATTCTCCTTCACCATTCAAAATTGATAAAGAAGAGTCTCTTAAAGAGCTTAAAACATCTGTGGAACTATGGAAGAAAAATAAAAAAATAAAAAAAAGTTTTTTACAGAAACTAAGAATTAAAAAAGACAATAATTTTGAAATAAAAGCTCTACACTGGGCATTCTCTGATCATTCAAAGAAATATGTAGATATTCATTTGGTGTGGGCAAAATCTAAAATCAGAACATTGTCGAATGTTCCCATAAAAAAAGTTATAACAGCCCTTAATGGATTAAAAGAATTTTACAAAAAAATTTCTACAATTAGGCCAGATTTAAATAATCCAGATATTCTTTTATGTTATAATCAAACTGCCAAAAACTATAAATTACCCCAAAAGAAACTAAAATTTAAAGATCAAATAGAAGTTACTTTACTTGATCCTTTTGCTGGCGTTAAAGGTGAAAATTTAGATTTAAAGCTTAATGATTTTACTAAGGATAAATTTTTGGCAATAGAACAAATACAATTTTCAATAGATTTTTTTAATCAAATTGACAAAATGACAGATGAGAAAAAAGAAAAATTTTTAAAAAAAAAATCTTTAAATTTTTCTTATAGTTTTAAAAATTCTGATGACTACTTTGACATATCACTTATATGGGCTGGAAGAATTATTGAATCCATTAAAAATGTGTCTAAAAAAAAGACCGAGATTGCCCTTACATCTATGAAAAAATTTGTTAATTCAATTAATACTGAAAAACCAGATATGTCTAATTCAAGAATAAAATTGATGTATGAGGCCAGCAAAGAAAAACATAGACCTGGAAAAGGAAAAAATCCTAGAAAAGAAATTTTACCTGAAAAAAATGGAGGGTACAGTTATTGGTCAAAAAAAACACATAGATGGGTAGTTGGAAAATTTGATAGAAAAAAAAATATTTTCATTCCACCCAAAAAAAATATTTAAATTTAAAGATTGTGTTTTGTTTTACTATTCGTTTTTGTATATATTTACTTATATTTTATAGGCCCCGTAGCTCAGCTGGATAGAGCAACTGCCTTCTAAGCAGTAGGTCGTACGTTCGAATCGTACCGGGGTCACCATTTTTATGAATTATTTTGTTATATTATTTTTAAATCTAATTTTATTTTCTTCATCAATCTCAAAAGATTTTGTTTTAATTTGTGAAAAAATTAATACATCTGAACAGTCTAACTATTCTGCAAAAGAATTCTTCAAAAAAAGAATAAATTTTGAACATAAAACTTTGTTAAATATATCTGGAAAACAATTTGACAAAATTATGCTTTTTGGAAGAAGTGAAATAATTATAGAAAACAAAATTTTTAACACAGTTAGTACTTATAATATAGAAAAACGTTTATGGACAATCTATGGCAAAAATTCTGTTCTAAATTTTAAATGTTTCATAGAATAAGGCGCCCTAGAGGACGCCTTATTCAGTGTTTTGGGGAGGAAGGATAAGATAAACATAACAAATAAAACTGGGATAGTATAATTTATTATCCTAATAATAAGTATTTACGATATGAATATTAACATACTAGCTTTATTAATTGCATTATTGGATACCTATTATTCTAAAAAGTATTTTTTTAAGAACTCAGATGTTAAAATTATATTGCTAATATTTCTTATTTCATTCTATTTAATGCTAACAATCTTAAATTCTTTGAAAAACTTTTTTTTAAACGGATAGAAGGTTCTATTATTACTCTTCTTTGACTGGTACAGGAAGAGGTATCTTTTCTTCTATTAATGATGCAAATTGATCATTTAGAAATTTTAACTCTTCCGGAGTTATAATTTTGGATATTTCATCAATATAATAATCGCTTTCATCAATACCATTAATTCTTGATAACAAAAACATTCTATAAGCTTTTTTTAAATCTTTAACTGTTCCAGTTCCTGAAAAATACATATTAGCAAGATTATACATGGCTTGAGGATGACCAAAGTCAGAAGCAGCTTTATAAAGTTCAAAAGCCTTTATCACATCCTTATGAATGCTTTCTCCATGATAATATTTCCATCCTAGATTATATTGAGCATATTTGTTTGATAACTCTGAAGCTGCTTTGTAATAATAAAGTGCCCTTGTTTTATCTGCTGGCACACCAAAACCATTATCATATATTACTGCCAAATTAAACATCGCATCACTTCTTTTTATATCTTTTTCATTTTCAGCTACTTTTTTAAATATAACTAATGAATCTTCTATCTTTCTTAAATTAAACAGTTCCAGTGCTTCAAAATAATCATCAGCAGTTACACTTGAAAAAGAAAATAGTAAAGACACGAAAAAAGTTAACAATCTGATCATAAAATAATTACACTCCCTTAATAGTTAACGACCAATTATTGATTTTGTTTAATTTATTTTTAAACAAAAAAACAATTCAATGGTCGGGGAGACAGGATTTGAACCTGCGACCCTCTGTTCCCAAAACAGATGCGCTACCAGGCTGCGCTACTCCCCGATCTTCTGCTTATAATATATTGCAAAAACAATAAAAAGAAAAAAGTTTTTTAACTAAATTGTCTTTAAATTAATTCCATTAATAGTATAGTTGGCTTTAGATTAATTGCAAAAAGTCTACTTTTTGCAAAAGGTCCTATATTGAGGAATTAAAATGATTTGTAGGCTTTTAGTTTTATTTTTGTTACTTTTGCCATTTAGCCATTTGAGTGCAGAAACATTAAAAGACGTATTAAATGACGCTTATGGTTTTTTTCCAGATATTGAAAAAAGCAAAACAGAGCTAATGAATGCAGAAAAAGATCTAACAATTTCAAAAACTGACTTTCTGCCATCACTTGACCTCACCGCCTCCCAAGGAAAAAATATAAGTGAAAGCTTTCCTGACACTTCAAATTACCAACTAACAGAGACACACCCCTCATCAATAGATATAGATTTGACACAACCACTTGGATACACAAAAGTAGTAAATCTAAAGCAGTCTAGAAACGAATTAAGAATTGCAAAATATAAAGATGCTTCAACAGTTCAGCAAGTCATGTATAGAGCTAGCAAAGCATATTATACAGTTTTAAAGGACTACTTCTTACTAGACGTATCCAAAAAAAATGAAGGTAATCTTATTAAAAAACTAGATGCTACAGAGAAAAGGTTTGAATTTAAAGATGTAACCAAAACTGATGTTTTTCAGGCCAAAGCGAGATTGGCTGAAGCAGTTTCAAAAAGAATAGAAGCAGAAAACAATCTTGAAATATCTATCTCTGACTTTAAGACTGTTGTTGGGAGAGACCCAAACATAAACTGGTTTAAAACAGATGAAACAACAGTTACTAACGCAAATCCAAAAGACTGGTCTAAATTTGGAAAAATTCCTGAAATTCCTAGTACTCTTAGAAATTCTATTGAAATAGGCTTAAAAAAAAATCCAGATTATAAAATGTTAGAACTTCAATTAGATAATGCAGAACTAGACATACAAAAGAATCGATTAAACTTCACTCCTGAATTATCAATCACTGGGTCGATTGGAAAGTCTCTTGATTCATCTCGAACTGTAGAAAGAAAAGAGAGTTACAGCGTTACTGCAGAAATTTCTGTTCCTCTATTTAATAAAGGACATAATTTTTTAAATTTAGAGAAGTCTCGCAACTCAGCCATAGCTGCAGTAAAATCTATCGAATCAAAAAAGTTAGATTTAACTCATAGTATCCAATCTGCTTGGAAAAAAATAGAGAGCACCAAATCCAGTATAAAGTCTCTAGAGATTTCAGTTGATTCCAATATAATTGCTGTTGAAGGTGTAACTACAGAGGCCGGTGTTGGAACAAGAACAACATTAAATATTCTTGATGCGGAAAAGGAATTGACAGCAGCAGAATCAAGTTTAGTAAATGCTCAATTCCAATTGATAATTTCATCTTTTGATCTTTTAGAACTTTGCGGTTTGTTAAATTTTGATCATTTAGATTTATAATTTTTTTCTTGACATTTTTTTTATTTGTAGTAACATTTTTTTTAGATTGTATTGACTTAGTATAAGTATTCGCACAAATAATTTAGTAAAAAATTTCATTATTTAATTATAATTAAATAATAGATTAGTTTACGATTTTCTAAAGGAAATTATATGCCACCAGAAATGGAAGAAATGGGCGAAGCCGCTGGCGCAGCAGCTACGGATGCCTACACTACTGCCATAGAGGGAGGTGCCGATCCTGCTGAAGCTGCAACGCAAGCTATTGAAGCTGCTGGAGCAGTAATGACGGATATGGGTGCACCAGCTGATATGGTTGACACAATGGCAAGTGCTGCTACAGAAGGTTTTCAAGAAGCAGCTGACGCTGGTATGAATCCTCAAGAATGTTTTGACGCTGCAGGTGATTCTGTAGAAACTGCATTCGGAGGAGATCCTGCCGGACCACCACCAGAAGGTGATATGGGACCACCACCAGAAGGTGATATGGGACCACCTCCAGAAGGTGATATGGGACCTCCACCAGAAGGTGATATGGGAC
>CAYYMX010000047.1:0-10867 GCA_964473045.1 uncultured Alphaproteobacteria bacterium
AAACAGATGTATAGAACAGGTTTTTTTTCGCCTATAGGTCTTCTTCCTCAGCAAATCAAAAAGCTTTCTCCATTAGCATACAAAAGCAATAAACTTGTTAAAAAAAAAAATGTTAAGTTATTAGCCTGTAATGAAAAAGTGGAAAAATTGAATCAAATAAATAATTTAGATTATAGCTTGAGTGTTGCAGAATCATCACCTACTTTTTTTGAATTTGGCAGTAACTGTAATTTTCAGAATTCATCAAAAAAAATCAAGCAAATAAAAAGATTGTCTAACAGATATCCTACTAAATAGATCTTTAAGGTAAAACTTCAGTTAAACATCGTTCATTTTTAGTAAAGGCATCTTTAACCTTTTCGAAAGCGCTAATTTTGTAAGATTTTTTCAGATGTGAAGGTATAGCAATCAAAATGGTAGTAGTAAAAATTGCCATGCCGTGTTTTTGTGTTTCCAATTAAATTTTCCATAAGAATTATCAGCAAATATAATGCCAGCATAATCCTAAGGTATATTTATCCTTTGAAGTGTTTGTTTACAAATGAATTTATTCTGGGTGCAAAAAAAATAATGCAAAAAAAAACTGTTGGATAAGCAAACAAAAATCTTTCCAATAAGGCAACTAAGAAGTTTTCAGTTTGCGAAACAAAAACTATTACAGCTGAAACTGTTAGACTTGTGCACAATGACATAATTATTGCAAAAATTATTAATTTACGACCTTTCATTTTTTTAATAAATTGTAAGACTATAATAAATTAATGGATAATCAGACTTTTTTAGTTGATGCTCCTGGATTCTTTTTTAATTGTACTTTTTTTATTTTTTTAATTAATTTTTCTTTATTAATACAAACTCCAATTGCTGTACCAGTTAAAAAAACTCCTGTTACAAAAGCACTTTTAATTGCTAAATTAATTAAACCCATGAATCTTCCTTAAATTAAATGTTATTAATAAAGTGTTTTTTTTACCATATTTTGTTATCTAATTAAATGAATGAATAAAAAGTTTAGTCCCAAATGCTAAAACCAAGTGATCTAGAAAATTTAAAAAAAAATCTTGAAGTAAAAACCTTTAAGAAGGGACAAGTAATTTTTCCGCAAGGACAAATAGCTGATGGTGCATACGTAGTGATTTCTGGCTTAGTGCATATTAAAAAAAAACATAATCTTGAAAACTTTATAGAACATCTTGGTGATATCGGTCCGGGTGATAGTTTTGGAGCTTGGTATGCTCTATTTGAATCAAAACTCAGGCCTATTTCTGCTGTAGCTGTTGTTAAAACAGAATTGGTTTTTATTCCAAATGAAGTTCTTATAAAAAAACTTCAAAGTTGTGATCCTTTTATCATCTATTGCTTTAGAAAATGGATTGATCTTGTAAGACATGAAAAAGTGCCAAGTCCAAAATCAAATAAAATAAAAGGAATAAATGATCCAAAATTTTAAATTCTAAACATTAAAAATAGGATGTTAAAGACACTTTTGTATAATTATTATAATTTTAATATTCAGAAAGTTTATACAGAAAATATAAACAGATGTGGTCTTAATCCTAATGGAGTTTTTTGGAACTCGGTAGAATCCCAATATAGTCGTTTTGAAATTTTGTTAGATTTGATTAATGAACATAGTAAAAAAGACATTCCAGTAATTGCTGATGTGGGTTGTGGTTATGCAGAATTTCTAAATTTTTTAAAAAAAAGAAAGAATTTTAGATTAAAATATTGTGGATACGATATTAACTCACAATTAATAAGCTATTGTAAAAAACGGTATCCTTCGATTTACTTTGCAGTAAGCAACGCTCCCATTCAGCATTGTGATTTTTCAATAATGTCAGGCACGTACAACTATAGTATCAGCAAAAATATTAAATTTTGGGAGGAATACATCTTTTATAATTTAATTAGTTGTTTTAAATACTCTAGATTGGGTATGATTTTTAACCTACAATGTGCAAAAAAGTCTGACATAATAAACAATATCTACTATACAAATATAGAAAAAATGCACAAAAGATTGAAAGAATTCTTTGATAAAGTGTTTCGTTTTCATGATTCAAAGGCTGAAAATGATGTTTTTTTTGTGGTTTTAAGAGGTTAAAAAATTATTTTGTTTCCAAGCTTCATAAACACATATGGAAACTGCGTTTGCAAGATTAATACTTCGATTATTTGGTATCATAGGAATGAAAATTCTTGGAAATTTTTTAAATTTTTGGAAAATTTCTTTTGTCAGTCCTTTTGTTTCTGAACCAAAAATAAAACAATCACCTAGGTTATATTGTTGTTTGTCATAACTTGTATCACCAAATTTTGTGACTAAAAAATATTTTTTACAATTAATGTTCTTTAAACACTTTTCAATAGTTTCATAAACTTCTATTTTTACTTTGTGATCATAATCTAAACCCGCTCGTCGGAGTGATTTTTCATTTAATTCAAAACCTAATGGTTTGATAAGGTGAAGTTTTGAGCCAGTATTAGCACATAATCTAATTATATTCCCAGTATTAGGGGGTATTTTTGGGTTAAATAAAACTATATTGAACGTCTTCATTCTTTTGCGTTCAGATTACAGTAAGTTCAAGATTAATTAAAATAATTTCTCTAAAGTTTTTTTATAACTATCTTTTGAACTATACCATTCTACAAGGTTTCCACTTTTAAAACCTGTCATTTTTATATCAATAAACCAGTGTTTTAAATCAATATCCCAGCCATGAAATACATCCAATTCTAGGTTTCCTTTTTTTGTATTTTTAAAAAATTTTGACATATAGTTTTTTATTTACTCCATGCAAATTTTACGCCACTCAGTTAAAATGATTTGATTAAAATGTCTTATCTTATTAATTATGAACAAAGAATTTAATAATCATAAATCTCTTGGTAAAAGAGGTTTTTTAAGAGGTATCTTTTTTGCAATTATTTCTTTTTTATTTTTTAAAAAAAGCAAATCAGAGATTCTAGTAACAGAATTTGAAAAAAGAACAGGTTTTAGGAATTATGGTGTTCCTTCGAAGTTTGAAAAAATTTTTAGATGGATTGTCGCTAATACAAATTTAAAAGGTAATGGTGTAAGTTATACACCTTTAAGTAATTTAGAAGGAACAATAGTTCCTAATGGACTTCATTTTGAAAGACATCATCATGGGGTTCCTGATATCAATCCCAATAAATTCACGTTCAGTATAATTTTAAAGGATGTAAAATTTAATTTTTCTTTAAAAGATCTTAAATCAATGAAGCTTACCACTGTTAAGACCTTTATAGAATGTGGTGGAAATTCAAACGTTATGTATTCTAAAATACCTATGCAGACTAGTGCAGATTTTATTCATGGTCTGTTCTCAATCTCTGAATGGACTGGTGTTTCATTAAAAGATATTTTTCATAAAAAAAAAGCTGATTATGGAAGAAAAACATGGTTAGAATTTACTAGTTATGATCAAGGAAGTTACAATATCAGCATGCCTTTTAAACAGGTTGTTAAAAATGGTATATTAGCTCTTTTTCAAAATGGTGAACCTATTAGACCGGAACAAGGTTATCCTCTTAGGGTTGTAATTCCTGGATGGGAAGGGTCTACTCATGTTAAGTGGTTAAAACAAATAAAGTCAAGGAAAGGACCAGCTTATACTAGAAATGAAACATCACGTTATTCTGACCTTCTTCCTTCGGGAAAGTCTAGACAATATAGCTTTTTTATGGATACAAAATCTGTAATTCTCAAACCATCCCCAGGATTCAAACTTAGCCGTGGAAAAAATATCATTTCAGGTTTGGCTTGGTCAGGAAAGTCGAAAATAAAACATGTCGAGGTTTCTTTGGATGGTGGAAAGAGTTGGAAAAAAGCTTCATTAAAGAAAACTAATCATAGATTTACTAGATTTTATTACAATTTTAGCTGGAATTTTGATGAGTTAATTATTCAATCAAGATGTATTGATCACAAAAACTATAAGCAACCAAGTAGGTCTGAATTCTTAAAAAAAATGGGGAACAACAGTTATTATCATTATAGTGCTATAACTTCATGGAAGATTAGTTCTGAAGGCACGGTTAGTCATATTTATGTATAAGCTATTTTTTTTAATTTTTTTTATTAATTTTACTAGCTTTTCTGAAGAAATTTATACAATTGAAATTGATGGTTCAAATTTACCAAATGTTTCAGGTGAAATTAAAACAGGAGAAAGAATCTATAAGGAGATATGCAGTAATTGCCATGGTTTTTCAGGAGAGGGCTTAACTGCTCCAGAATTGGTTGGTGATTCTCCTCTTCAAGGGGAAAATATTTCAAAAACAATTGGAAATTTTTGGCCATATGCCCCAAAAATTTTTGATTACATTAAAAGGTCTAAAAAAAATAAAGATAATAATTTTTTTTCTAATAGTGAAGTTTATGGGATTACCGGTTATTTATTAAAGATAAATAATCTATATAATTATGATTATATTGATAAGGAAAAACTTTCCAATATTGAGATGCCTAATAGAAAAGGCTTTATAAGCGAATATTATTAGTAATGTTTTTATCTTTTTCCTTAAATGTTGAAAGAAGTTTTTTGTCATCTTTCATATTATTGTTTTCTGTTGTAAGTAATGAATCACCATAAAATATTGAGTTGGCACCAGATAAAAGACAAAGAATTTGAGTTTCATTGGATAAGTTTTTTCTCCCTGCTGATAAGCGTATTCTGGATTTAGGCATTAGTATTCGTGCTGTTGCAATCATTCGAACCATATCGAGAGGGTTTATTAATTTTTGATTATGAAGAGGTGTTCCTTGTACAGGTACTAGTGAGTTGATTGGAACACTTTCAGGTTGAGGACTTAAATTAACTAGAACTTCCAACATTTTTGCTCTATCGTCCCAAGTTTCACCCATACCAATGATACCTCCGCTACAAACACTTATTCCAGCATCTCTAACATTTTTAATGGTTTCTAGTCTTTCTTCAAACTTCCTAGTAGTAATTATTTTTTTGTAAAATTTAGGAGAAGTATCAATGTTATGATTGTAGGCATCTAAACCAGCTTCTTTTAATTTTTTTGCCTGAGATTTAGTGATAGAACCAAGTGTTACACAGGCTTCAAGATTAAGAGACTTAACAATTTTGATCATTTTTATTACTGAATGAAGGTCTTTTCCATCTCTTAGTTTTTTCCATGCAGCGCCCATACAAAATCTATCTGCACCATTTTTTTTTGCTTTAACTGCGGCTTCTTTTACTTTCGAGATATCTATCAAATTTTCTTTTTTTAAATTAACATTGTAATGAGCAGATTGTGGACAATATTTACAATCCTCTGGGCAGGAACCAGTTTTAATAGATATTAACGAGGCTAGTTGAACATCAGCTTTTTTAAAAAAACGATTGTGAGTTTTTTGGGCTTTAAAAATGAGTTCATTTAGGGGAGATGATAGTAGATTTTTAATTTTTCTTAAAGAAATTCTTTTCATTATTTTTCATTATTTGGTAAAAAATTTTTCTCATTCCAAAAAAGATACTCTAACCTGACATTAGAATCAATAGATCCTATTATTTCCTAGTTGTAAATGATAGATTAAGAGTCAAAAAAAAAGCATACTACCTATCTTTTAATTATACAAAAAATGAGAAATAACAGAATTTTAAATATACAGCAAGTATTAGAGTCAGAAGATATGTTTATTAAAAAAAACTCGCTAAAAAAAATTTTAAGGATTGCTGGAGAGAAAATTGCCAGTTACATTATAAAAAACTACAAAAAAAAAAAATACTTTTTATTTGTGGCCCTGGAAATAATGGGAATGATGGGATAATTGCCTCGGAGTTTTTAAAAAAAAATAAAATAAAATCAAGTATATTTTTAATAGCTAATGAAATTAAAAAAAAATGGGATTTCAAGTTGAAAAATCTTTTTAAGACTCACGACATAATAGTTGACTGTATTTTTGGCATAGGTCTAAATAAAGAAGTTAGAAAAAACTATAAAAAAATTATAAAATTAATTAATCAATCAAAAAAAGTAAAAGTGTCAATAGATATGCCAAGTGGGATAAATGGTAATACTGGAGAAATAAATAGTATAGCTGTTAAATCAAATATTACGCTTGTAATGGGTTTTTTTAAACCTGCACATTTTTTATTACCTGCTAAAATTCTTTGCGGTGAAATAATTCTTTTAAATTTAGGGTTATCAATTCCTAAAAAATGTATTCCGGAGATTCGTTTGATTACGCCAAGTTATTTTAAAAAGAATCTTCCAAAATATGATCTCAATGTCCACAAATATACCAAAGGTCACACAATGGTTATTGGAGGTAAAATGCCTGGTGCGTCAAGGCTAGTTGCTTTGTCTTCAAGAAAAATAGGATGTGGTTTGTCAACAATATCTGTAGAAAAGAGAAGTATGAAGTTTTATTCTGGGATTGAGCCTGGAACTATTTTGAAGGAATTTAATTTACAAAACTTAAATGAAAAGATTGATGTGCTTGTAATTGGTCCCGGTCTTGGAAAAAACTTTAGCAGACAAAAAATACTTCAAATGATTAAGTTTTTTTCTGGCCCAATTATTATTGATGCAGATGCAATAAGTGTTTTTCAAAAAGGTAAGAAAGAATTTTATAATGTTTTGAAATCTAAAAATAATATAATTTTGACACCACACGAAGGGGAATTTAAAAGAGTTTTTAATCTCATGTCTGTTGATAAAGTTTCTAGATGTTTAGAGGCATCAAGAATGATTTCTAACGTAGTTATTCTCAAGGGTAATGATTCGGTGATAGCCTTTCCAGATGGAAAAGTTTGGATTAATAACAATGCTAGGATTTCGCTTGCCACTGCTGGTTCGGGAGATATTCTTTGCGGAATTATTGCAGGTTTTTTAGCGCAAAAAATGAAATTTGAGTATGCAGTGGTAGCAAGCGTTTGGATTCACGGTGCATTATCTCATATTAATCAAAGTGTAATTGTTGAAGATTTTGTAAGAACTATTCCTTCAGTTCTAGCATCATTAAAAAATAATAATTGATTTAAAATCAATAATGTTGTTTTTTATTATTTTATTTTGCGGGCGTGGCGGAATTGGTAGACGCGCTGGATTTAGGTTCCAGTGACTTAGGTCGTGTGGGTTCAAGTCCCTCCGCCCGTACCATAGAGGTTTTATGAAGGTAGAAGAGATAAAAAATAAAGACTTAGATATTGAATGGAAAGTAACCATTCCTTCAAACAATATTGATACTGAGTTGGAAAAAAAATACTTGGAAATTTTAAACAATGTAAAAATACCTGGTTTTAGACCAGGGAAAATACCAATTGATGTAATTAAAAAAAGATATGCAAAATCAGTAATTCCTGATGTTATCGATAGAATTATTAATGAAAAACTTAAAGAAGAAATAACTAAAAAGAAAATAAAACCTTCGGTTCAACCACAAGTAAAGATTGAAAACTATGAAGAAGGTAAAGATCTAGTATTCAACGTAAATTTTCAAATAATGCCAAAAATTGATGATATTGATTTTAAAAAAATTAAACTTGAAAAATCAATTCTTAAAGTGTCAGTTAATGATATTCAGAATACAATGAATGATCTTGCTAAAAAACATGAAAGGTTTATTCCATTACCCCGTCCAAGAAAATCAAAGATATCTGATTTGATCTTATTTGACTATGAAGGAAAAATTGGTGGAAAGGATTTTGAAAGTAATTCAGGAAAGGATGAAACTGTTGTGTTAGGTTCGCAAAAATATATTCCTGGATATGAAGAGCAAATGGTTGGACTTGGAGTAAATGACTCTAAGGAAATTGAAGTTACGTTTCCCGCAGATTATAGAATAAAAAAAATAGCTGGTAAAAAAGCAAAGTTTCAGATTAAAATAAAAGATATTCAGGAAAAGGTTGAGAATGTTCCTGTTGATGATCAACTTGCTAAAGAACTTGGAGAAAAGGATTTAGTAACTTTGAAAGAAAAAATTCAAGAAAAAATGAAAGCTGATTTCAATAACTTATCAATGTTAAAGATGAGAAGAGAAGCATCCGAAGAGTTGATTAAAAAATGTAATTTTAAAATTCCCACCAAAATGATTGATCAGGAAGCAGAATTTCTTAAAAAGCAGTCAGTTGAAAAAAAAGATACTGAAATACAAAAGATGGCTTCTCGAAGAGTTAAACTTGGCTTAATAATAAACTCAATAGGAGAGGAAAATAATGTTTTAGTTGAAAATTCTGATTTAACAAAGGTTATTGTTGAAGAGGCCAAAAAATATCCAGGAAGAGAAAAAGAAGTTGTTGATTTTTATAAAACCAATCCATCTATGATGAGCAATCTTAGAGGTGTGGCTCTTGAGGAAAAGGTTATGAACTTTGTTGTTAACAGTTGCATGAAAAGCAATGTTGAATGCACTATGGATGATTTGTTTAAATCAGATTTTTTAAAGCAGGAAAAAGAAACTATATCAGCTAATAAAAAGGAGAAAAAAAAATGAGTTCATTAATTCCAATTGTTGTAGAGCAAACCAATAGAGGTGAAAGGTCATACGATATATTCTCTAGATTGTTAAAGGAGAGAATAGTTTTTTTAACTGGTGAGATTACTGACGCTATTTCAAGTCTTATTTGTGCTCAATTATTATTTTTAGAATCTGAAAATCCAAAAAAAGATATTTTTTTTTATATAAACTCACCCGGAGGAGTTATTTCATCTGGTTTAGCTATTTATGATACTATGCAATACATTAAGCCTGATATTTCAACCGTATGCATTGGGCAAGCCGCTAGTATGGGCTCACTCTTGTTAGCTGCTGGGAAGAAAGAAAAACGTTTTAGTTTGCCTCACTCTAGGGTTATGACTCATCAACCTAGTGGAGGTGTTCAAGGTCAGGCTTCTGACATAGAAATTCACGCAAAAGAGATAATAAATTTAAAAAAAAAGCTAAACAAAATATATGAGAAACATACTAATCAATCAATAAATACTATTGAAAAAATGATGGATAGAGACTATTTTATGAGTGCAGAAGAAGCAAAAAAGTTTGGATTAATTGACAAAGTTGTTTCGGAAAGGCCTAAAATTGTAGAAAGTAAAGAAAAAAAATAATTTAGGATAATTTGGAATAAAGGTTGCAGTAATTTAAATTCTTTGAAAGTATGTTAGTTATATAATGACCGAAAGTAAAAATAACAAGAATACACTCTTTTGTAGCTTTTGTGGAAAGAGTCAGCATGAAGTTAGAAAACTTATAGCAGGCCCAACTGTGTTTATTTGTGATGAATGCGTTGAACTTTGCATGGATATTATCCGTGAAGAGAATAAAGATCTTCCATCACCAAAAACACCTAATGTTGAAACTCCAAAAGAGCTTTATAATCTTCTGAATGATTATGTGGTTGGGCAAGATGATGCAAAAAAAATATTGTCTGTTGCCGTCCATAATCACTATAAGAGAATTGATAATATCTCTGTAAATTCTGATGTTGAGCTCACCAAATCAAATATTCTTCTTGTTGGACCAACAGGCTCTGGAAAGACTCTTTTGGCGGAGACTTTAGCTAGAATTATAGACGTGCCTTTCACAATGGCGGATGCAACAACATTAACTGAAGCTGGGTATGTTGGTGAAGATGTTGAAAATATAATTTTGAAACTATTGCAAGCGTCTGATTATAATGTTGAAAGAGCCCAAAGGGGGATTGTCTATATTGATGAGGTTGATAAAATTAGTAGAAAATCTGATAATCCTTCTATAACACGTGACGTTTCTGGAGAAGGTGTGCAACAAGCTTTACTAAAGATAATGGAAGGAACAGTTGCTTCTGTACCTCCCCAAGGAGGTAGAAAACATCCCCAACAAGATTTCCTTCAAGTTGATACCACTAATATTTTGTTTATATGTGGTGGAGCTTTTGCTGGTATCGATAAAATAATTTCTGCGAGAGGAGATTCTTCTAGTATGGGTTTTGAGGCAGAAGTGAAACATAAATCTGAAAATAATATGGGTGAGATACTAAAAAAACTTGAAACAGAAGATCTTTTAAAGTTTGGTTTGATTCCTGAGTTTGTTGGTAGACTTCCTGTAATAGCTACTCTTGACGACCTTAAAAAATCTGATTTAATTGAGATTCTTATGAAACCAAAAAATGCTCTAATTAAACAATATAGAAAACTATTTTCATTTGAGAATGTTAAGCTTGAATTTACTGATGATGCGATTAAGTTACTTGCTAAGAAAGCACTTGAAAAAAACACGGGTGCTAGAGGTTTAAGATCAATTCTTGAGAATATTTTGTTAGACACTATGTTTGAATTGCCTGGAATTGGGGGAGTTAATGAGATTGTAGTTAATTCTGAAGTTATTCAAAAAAACACAAAACCACTTTATATATACGATAAATCAGATAAGATTATAAATAAAAAAGCATAGTGACAAATTTCAAAGACCCTTTTTGTATCCTTCCCTTAAGGGATATAGTTGTTTTTCCTAATATGATTGTGCCACTCTTTGTAGGTAGGGCCAAATCAATCAAAGCTCTAGAGTTTGCTGAAAAAAATGAGAAGGAAATTTTTTTAGTGGCTCAAAGGGATGCAAATATTGATGATCCTGACAAAAATGATATTTATAATTTTGGAACTGTTGGTTCTATCTTGCAACTTTTAAGACTTCCTGATGGAACAGTAAAAGTTTTAGTTGAAGGGATGGAAAGAGCTAAAATTTCTCATTTTCTAGAAAATGATGATTTTTTTGAAGCTTACCTAGATTCAGTTGATGAAAATAAATTTGATGATGATAAAGAAGTCAATGCTTTATCTAGAACAGCTATTAACCAATTTGAAAATAATGGTTCTGTGGCAGCTATTGTATTGGATGATGCTG
>CAYYMX010000048.1:0-9595 GCA_964473045.1 uncultured Alphaproteobacteria bacterium
AACCACCGACACAGCGATTTTCAGTCGCTTGCTCTACCAACTGAGCTACCTGGGCTATAAAATTTAAAATTTTGATATTAAATGAGGTAAAAACTTTTACAACATATTTTTATTTCCAACCTAATCCTAAAAGAATGTCATTAACATCACTTAAAGAAAGACCCACTACATTAGAATAAGACCCCTTGATTTTTTTAACAAATTTAGAAGCTATACCTTGAATTGCATACCCTCCAGCTTTTCCAATACCTTCTTCTATCAAAAGTTTATTGTTCAACTGATCTATTGGAATTCTATTAAAATATACCTCTGTTTTTACTAATCTTTTAGAAATTATTCCATCTGGAGAAATAATACATATTCCACTATAAACAAAATGTTTTTTCGCTGACAATTCACATAGATATTTTTTTACAATCTTTTTGTCATCTGTTTTTTTATAAACTTTTCCTGTTCTATAAACCGCTGTATCTCCTGCTATAATAAAAGCTTTTTTATTTTTAATTTTTTTTCTTACTTCAGTAGCTTTTAATAAAGCTAGATTGACTACCATTTTTGTAACGACAAATTTACTAAATTTTTCTTCATTTATTTGAGGAGGCACAACTTGGGAAACCTTAATCCCAACCTGATTAAGTAAATCTTTTCTCCTTGGAGAAGTTGATGCAAGAACTAAAATACTTTTTTCAGTCAAAAAGTTTATTTAAACCTAAAAGTGATCCTACCTTTAGTAAGATCATATGGAGTCATTTCAACTGTTACCCTATCACCTGCTAGTACTCTAATACGAAATTTTCTCATCTTTCCTGCAGTATGTGCTATTATTTCATGGTTATTATCTAATAGAACCCTGAACATTGCATTAGGCAGAAGTTCCTTCACAATTCCATTAAATTCCATTAGTTCTTCTTTAGCCATAGACTCCTTTACTTATCTAACCTGCATTCTATTGATAAAGCATGGGCTTGTAAACCCTCTTCATTGGCAAGAATAATTGCATCTTTGCCAATCTTTTTAATACTTTTCTTATCACAACTTATGACTGAAGATCTCTTAAAAAAATCCAAAACATTTAAACCTGAAGAAAATCTTGCTGTTCTATCTGTAGGCAATACATGGTTTGGACCAGCTATATAGTCCCCAATAGCTTCTGGGGTATACCTCCCCAAAAAAATTGAACCAGCGTTTTTTATGTATTTTAAAAATTTTTTTGAATTATCAATAGCTAATTCCAAATGCTCGGGAGCAATTTTATTAATTAAAGAAAATGAACTTTTAATATTTTTGACAATAATTATAGCCCCTAAATTTTTCCAACTTTCTTCTGCTATCTTTCTTCTTTTTAGTGTCTTTAAAAGGTTTTTAATTTCAATTGTTACTTTTCTGGCAAAATTTTCATCATCAGTAATTAGTATAGACTGAGCAAAACCATCGTGCTCAGCTTGAGAAAGTAAATCTATAGCGATATGTTCAGGATTATTTTTTTTATCTGCTAAAACTAAAATTTCTGATGGACCGGCAATCATATCTATGCCAACAGTTCCAAAAACCTTTTTTTTAGCTGATGCTACATAAGCATTCCCAGGACCAAAAATTTTATCAACTTTCTTTATTGTTTTAGTACCATAAGCTAAAGCAGCAATAGCTTGGGCTCCGCCAATTTTATATATTTCTTTAATCTTTAAAATTTTGGCACATGCCAGAACTAAAGGGTTTACATTACCATTTGTGGCAGGAACCATAATAGCAATTCTTTCTACTCCAGAAACAATTGCCGGAACTGCATTCATAATTAACGATGATGGATATGCTGCTTTCCCTCCAGGGACATACAAACCAACTGACTCTATTGGATTCCAAATACTACTTAAAAAAACACCCTCTTTATCTTTATACGAAATATTTTTTGGTATTTGTTTTTTGTGAAAAGAATTGACTCTTGAAATTGCATTTTTCAAAGCTTTAATGACTTTACTATTTACAGCAGAAAATCCGGCTTCAATTTCCATTCTACTAACAGCTAGATCTTTAATTGAATTTACTCTCATGTTATCAAACTTCATAGTATACTTTATTAAAGCTTCATCAGAGTTTCTTCTTACATCATCAATAATTTTTTCAACATTAACATCTATTTTTTTATCTGATGTTTCACGTTTTCTAACTAGTTTAAAAAATTTTTCTTTAAAAAGTTTTTCTCTCTCAAATAAAATATTAGTCATTTAAGGCATTTTTAAATTTTTCTATTAATTTCGAAATTTTATCGTTCATCAATTTATATGCAATTTTATTTATTATCAATTTTGATGTGATATGTAATAAAACTTCATCTTCTTTCAAATTGTTTTCTTTAAGAGTTTTTCCTGTAGAAACTAGATCAACAATTGTTGAACACATGTCAAGTTTAGGTGCTAATTCAACAGCACCATTTAACTTAATACATTCAGCTCTTACACCTTTTTCTGCAAAAAAGTTTGTGACTGTATTTTTATATTTTGTTGCAACTAGAATATGTCCTTGTTTGTCAGACAATGGAGAAGTATGATCTATTTTTTTTGCTACAGACAATCTACATTTACCTATTTTTAAATCTAGGACATTATAAATCTCTTCATAATTAAATTCATTTAGCACATCATCTCCAGCTACTCCAATCTGCGCAGCACCAAAAGCAACAAATGTAGCAACATCGAAAGACCTTACTCTTATGATTGAAAGGTCATTCTGATTTGTTTTAAACATTAACTTTCTAGACTCAAAACTAAAAAACTCTTCTTCAGGAAAAATTCCAATTTTTTTAAGGAGAGGGATTAATTGTTTTAAAATCCTTCCCTTAGGAACAGCTAAAATTATTTTTTTCATTTTTTTTTAACTCTCTTTATAGTTGCATTACAATTGCTCAATTTTTTTTCTATATTTTCATAACCCCTATCAAGGTGATAAACTCTATTAATAGTAGTTTTACCATTAGCCATCAAGCCTGCAATTATTAGACAAGAAGAAGCTCTTAAATCTGTTGCCATAACTTCAGCTCCAAAAACATTTTTTTTCCCTTTAATTATAACACTAGACCCATCTAAAAATAAATCTGCTCCCATTCTCTTAAGTTCGCTGATATGCATAAATCTATTTTCGAAAATGTTTTCTTTTATAATTGATGTCCCTACTGATTTTATCATTGCTGCAGTTAATTGGGCTTGCAAATCTGTCGGAAAACCAGGATAGGGAGAGGTTTTAAAGTTTATAGAAGAAATCTTTTTTATTGATCTTGAAATATTTATACATGAATTATCTAAACACTTTTTAATCTTTAGTTCCTGAATTGGTGAAAAAATCTTGATCAAGTGATTACTTATTTCACTACTAACATTTTCTAAAACAATTTTGCCTGAACATCCTAAAACACTCAATGCAAAAGTTCCAGCTTCGATTCTATCAGGCATAATATTATATTTGCACCCATTAAGTTTTTTTTGCCCATTAATAACAATTTTTTTTGTACCATGACCTTTTATTTGGGCTCCCATTTTGATTAAAAATCTTGCTAAATCTTTTACCTCTGGCTCTCTTGCAGCATTCTCAATTATTGTTTCTCCACTTGCAAGACAAGCAGCCATCATCAAATTTTCAGTAGCTCCAACAGATACATTGTTTAGTTTAATTCGTGCACCTTTTAATTTTCCTTTTACCTTACCTTTTACATATCCATCTTCGACTAAAAATTTTACTCCCATTTTTTCTAAACCTTCAATATGGAGATTAACTGGTCTCGAACCAATTGCACATCCACCAGGTAAAGAAACCTCAGCATAGCCAAATTTAGCTAAAAGTGGTCCCAAAATTAAGAAGGAGGCTCTCATTTTCCTCACTAATTCATAACTACCAATTAATAATGTTGGATTTCCACTCTTTATATAACATTTTTGACTATCAAATCTAATCTCAGTGTTTAATGATCTTAACAAATTGATCATAGAATTTATATCTGATAGGAAAGGAATATTCCCAACTAAAAATTCTTCATCTGCAAGCAATGTGGCAGCTAGAATTGGTAAAGCAGAATTTTTAGACCCACTTATTGATATACTTCCTTTAAGAGGTTTGCCCCCAAAAATCTCAATTTTATCCATATCAAAGTTTTGGTAAGGTTACTCCTTTTTGAAACATATACTTGCCTTTTCTATCAGCATAAGATTTCTCACATATTTCTTTTCCGTGAAAAAATAAGAATTGAGCTGCTCCTTCATTGGCATAAATTTTTGCTGGCAAAGGGGTTGTATTAGAAAACTCAAGGGTAACATGCCCTTCCCACTCAGGTTCCAATGGTGTAACATTTACTATGATTCCACATCTTGCATAAGTTGATTTTCCAACGCAAATTACTAGAGTTTCTCTAGGAATCTTAAAATATTCTACAGTCTCAGCTAATGCAAAACTATTTGGAGGTATAACACAATAGTTTACATTTCTATCTACAAAACTAGATTCAGAAAATTTTTTTGGATCGACTGTTGCTGAATTAACATTTGTAAAGACCTTAAAGTATGTTGATACTCTTGCGTCATAACCATATGAAGAAAGACCGTAAGACAAAACATTCTTTTTTACTAACTTATCAACAAAAGGTTTAATCATGCCTTTTTCCTTTGCCATTTTTTTTATCCAAAAATCAGGCATTATTCCCATTTTTTTTTTCCTTTCTTCTTAGAAGGTTCTCTCTAAGAGCTTTTGCGCGCTTTTCAAAGTTTTTTTTTTTTATTTTTTTCAAGTTTTCTATTTTTTCTTAAACTTTAATTTACTGTACTTTGTTGAAACTCCTTTGGAAAGTCTTATAGGATAACGCTTTTCATTTATTTGAATTTTTTTTTTGCAAATTTCTTCAATATCCAGTTTAGCCAAGTCTGCAAATCTTAGTATATAAAGCATAATATCAGCAATTTCTTCAGAAACTCTTTCTTTTAAAAGTTTTTCATCTGTAATTTTTTTTTTTTATTTTTCCCATTGAAAAATATATAACAACTCTGAAGCTTCTAAGCTAATAGAAATTGCAAGATTTTTAAGAGTGTGAAATTGATCCCAATTTCTTTTCTTAGCAAATTCTCTCAATATAGCTTGTAGTTTTTTTTCATTCATTACTTAAAAAGATTAATTAATAAATTATCAAAAAGAAACTTTTTTGTTTAATAGATCTATAAATTAAAAAAAATTCAATACAACTTTTTTGATTTTAAAAGTTACAAACTATTTTTCCCTTTTTTTTAATTACAAATTTGGTAAATTAACTATATGAGGGAAATCATTTGGGGAAGATATTCATTACTTGTTTACACAGGAATATTATCAACTGTTTTTTTATTTATTTCTTATTATTTTCCTTTCTGGATACCTATTTTATTATTTTTCTTTGTTTTGTTTTTAATTGCATTAAAAGATTTTTTTCAAAAACATCATTCAATCTTATCTAACTTTCCTCTGGTAGGAAGGTTTAGGTTCTTTTTAGAAAGTATTAGACCGGAGTTGAGGCAATATTATTGGGAATCAGATGATGAAGAATTACCTTTCTCAAGAAATCAAAGATCCATGGTTTATCAACGAGCAAAGAATGAGGGTGGTGTTAGACCATTTGGTTCTCTTGAACAAATGTACGAAAATGATTTTGTTTGGTTAAATCATTCAATAACACCTTCTCATATTAAAAATGATGACTTTAGAACTAAAGTTGGGGTAGGAAAAAATTCTTATAATATGTCAGTTTTAAATATTTCTGGAACCTCATTTGGCGCAGTGTCTCCACCGGCCATAACCTCGCTTAACAAAGCTGCAAAAATTGGTGGTTTTGCTCATAATACTGGAGAAGGTTCTATGTCACCATATCACATAAAAGGTGGTGGAGACACAATCTGGCAAATTTCAACAGGTTATTTTGGATGTAGGAATAAAAAAGGTGAGTTTTGCAGTGAAACATTTAAAAAAAAATCAAGAAGTGATCAGATTAAAATGATTGAGATTAAGTTAAGCCAAGGAGCAAAACCGGGTCATGGTGGAATGCTCCTAGCTCCTAAAGTTACTTCAGAGATCGCGATAACTAGAGGAATTGAAATGGGTAAAGATTGTATTTCTCCATCCAAACACAAAGAATTTTCCTCACCATCGCAATTGCTAGATTTTGTTACCAAACTTAGGAAACTATCTGGAAACAAACCAGTAGGTATCAAACTTTGTGTTGGACACCCATGGGAATTTATTTCTATTGTAAAAACAATGGTATCTCAGAAAAGGTATGTTGATTTTATCACAGTTGATGGCGCAGAAGGGGGGACAGGTGCTGCACCAGTTGAGTTTACCGATCATCTTGGGTGTCCTCTAAAAGACGCATTAGTCTTCGTTGAAAATGCTTTGGTTGGATCAAACCTTAGAGAAAGAATTAAAATAGGGGCATCTGGAAAAGTGATTTCTGCCTTTGATATTGCACATGTGTGTGCACTTGGAGCAGATTGGGTAAATATGGCACGACCATTCATGTTCTCTATTGGCTGTGTTCAATGCAGATCTTGTCATACCGGAGAATGTCCCACTGGAATAGCAACAATGGATCCAATGCGTTACAGAGCCATTGATATAGAGGACAGATCAACAAGAGCTTACAATTTTCATAAAAACACGTTATTTGTTTTAAAAGAACTTCTGGAGTCAGTAGGAGTTAATCACCCCAAAGCACTAAATCGAAGACATATAGTCCGTCGACTATCAGAAAGTGAAATAAGATTAGCCGATCAAATTTATCCACAAGCTAACAAAGGAGAACTATTAAAAAAAACTCGCAAAGAAATTGCTGACCCAAGACTTCAAGTATATTGGGACAAAGTTACTTCTAGAAGTTTTGATTACATTTCTGGCTCAATGTAAGTTTTTTTATTTACAAATGCAATCAAAAATCAATACATTAAAAGAGAACCTTAAGTCAAACCCAAACAATTTTAATGCTTGTAACGAATTAGCATTAATTTTTTTTCAAAAACAAAAATACATTGTAGCTAGTGATTATTTTCTAAGAGCTTTAAAAATTAAAAAAGATAATAAAATTTTAGAAAAATTAAGTCATTGTTTTATGAAACTTGATGATTACAAAAAGGCTATAAATATTTTTGAAAAGTTAATTAAGAATAATTTTGTTAGTGATTTTATTTTAAATAGCTATGGAGTTGCATTAAAAGAAACAAAAAAATATCTTAGTGCATTAGAAATATTTAATCATGGATTAAAGATCAATCCTACCAATCATTTGATTTACTATAACATGGCTAATCTTTTTGTAGAAGTATCTGAATTTAATAAGGCGAAAGAAAACTATAAAAAATGCCTGGAAATTAACGAAAAATTTTACCCAGCAATGATAAATCTAGGTTCATTAAATCTTAAACAAAAAGATACAGAAGAGGCAATAAAAAACTTAAACAAAGTAAATAAATATTTGCCAAAAAACAAAGTTATAATTGAGAACTTAGCAAAAGTTTATTTAGTCAAAAAACTTTACAAAAAATCAGAATTTTACTTTAAAGAATTATTAAAAATTGACCCTAATTCAATTGATAAAATAATTCCTGTAATTCAAGGCTATACCTATATTGGTGACGATTCAAATTATCAAAAATTGTCAAAATTTTACTCAGAAAAATTATCAAATAAATCCTCTATATATTTGTTTAACCAATCACAAAAAAAAAAAATTAAAATTGGTCTTGTTTCTCCAGATATCAGAAACCATCCAATAGGTTTTTTTATAAAAGATTTACTACCTGAACTAGCTAAAAAGTTGGAAATTAAGATTTATAATACTGGGATTCATAAAGACAATATTTCTGATCATGTTAAAAAATTTTCTGAGTGGCATGAATCTGCAAAAATTAAAAATGAACAGCTTTCTCAAAAAATTTTTGATGATAAAATTGATGTTTTATTTGATATGTCTGGTTTGACAAAAGGTAATAAACTTAGTGTTTTTAAATTAAAACCATCTTCCAAACAAATTACTTGGGCTGGCTGGTTAGCTACAACAAATTTAAAACAAATGGATTATATAATTGGAGATAATTTTGCTACTCCAAAAAAGGATAAAAAAAATTTTGTTGAAAAAATTTATCGAATGGAAAATACTTGGTGCGTGTATTCTAAGTCAGAATTTGATAAAGTAAAAATTTTTAAAAACGAATCACAAAATATTGTTTTTGGCTGTTTTCAAAGACCTGAAAAATTAAACAAAAAAGTTTTAACTACATGGTCAAAAATTTTACTAAGGAAAAAGGATAGTTTTTTATTCTTCAATAATGGAATGCACCAAAATTACGATGTTAAAAATATTTTTACTTTTTTTACAAAAATGGGAGTTTCAAGCTCTAGAATAAGATTTGCGAAATCAAGGAATAGATTAAATTATTTAAACTCATATAACTTAGTAGATATAAATTTAGACACATTTCCTTACAATGGTGGAACTACAAGTTTTGAATCTGTCTTTATGGGAATTCCAATTTTGACAATGAGAAATGAATCTATAATGTTTAGATGCGGAGAAAGTATAAACTCCAACCTGAATATGGTAGAATGGATAGCAAAAAATGAAGATGAATATGTTGAGAAGGCTATTAGCTTCTCAAATAAAAAATTAATTAAATCAATAAAAAATAAATTAGTTACAATTTCAAAAAAAAGTCCACTTTTTGATCCAGAATTGTTTTCAAGAAATTTTTTTAAAATGATAAATGGGATATTATGAGCACAACTATTGAAATGTTTATTAAAAAAAATTCTTTTGTTTCTCTGATATGCCCTCTTAGTTTAATAGCAAAACAGGGTCTTGGTAAGACTCAGCCAGTGGAGCGTAACCACTAGAGGGCACCAAATGAAAGATAGAGATCTAACAAAGAAAATTTTTTTTGGTTTTGCCTTTGGCATTCTTATTGGAGTAGCAATTAATCTTTTTGGTCAATCGTTTCAAAACATATCTACTCAATTAGTTAGTATTTTAAACTTTGGCGGAAATTTATTTTTAAAAACATTAAAAATGATGGTAGTACCAGTAGTTTTTTTTTCGCTAATTAGTGGGGTTTCTAATTTGAAAAACCTTAAAAGTCTTGGCAGAATTGGTCTGAAATCATTAATTTTATATTTAATAACAACCTTTTTAGCTATTTCTGTATCTCTAATAATTGCAAGTTATATAAATCCTGGAACAAATGAATTAGTCAACCAAAAAATTGACCAGATTAATATTGCTAGTCCACCATCCATAATACAAATAATTCTAAGTATAATTCCAGAGAACCCTTTTAATTCATTATCTGAAGGAAATATGTTGCAAATAATTGTTTTTGCAATTCTCATTGGGAGTGGCATCTCACTTGTAGACAAAAATGATTCCATTACAAATTTTTTCAATGATTTAAATAAAGTAATAATGAAAATTTTAGGCTTAGTGATGATTTTAGCACCACTAGGAATTTTTTGTTTAATTTCTAAAACTTTTGCAACCCAAGGACTATCAACAATTCTTGAATTATTTAAGTATTTTTTTGTTGTAGTTTTTTGTCTTCTTTTC
>CAYYMX010000048.1:9605-10688 GCA_964473045.1 uncultured Alphaproteobacteria bacterium
TATTTGTTTATATTCCAATAATTAAACTTCTAGGTAAGACAAAAGTTGTCATTTTTTTTAAAGGAATAAAAGATGCAATCTTATTTGCTTTTTCAACATCAAGTAGCAGTGCGACAATACCAATAACTCTAGAAAACTTAAAAAAGAATTTGGCTGTAAAGAATAAAATATGCTCTTTTACAGTTCCACTTGGAGCAACAATTAATATGGATGGCACTGCTATCATGCAGGGCGTTGCAACAATATTTATTGCTAATCTCTATGGGTTTGAGTTAATTTTTTCAGATTTTGTTTCAATAATTGTCACAGCAACATTAGCTTCAATAGGTACTGCCGGAGTTCCAGGTGTAGGAATAATAATGTTAGGAATGGTCTTAAATCAGGTGGGATTACCCTTGGAAGGGATCGCAATAATTATGGGTGTTGATAGGTTTTTGGATATGTTACGAACTTCGGTAAATGTCACCGGTGATGCAATGGTAAGTGTCGTAATAGATAAAACAGAAAATTTATGAATTAGTTTGAAGTTGATATTAAAATATCTATTTTTGGAAAAACAACAGAATACATATTTGCTTCGGACAAAGAAGTAGCAGAAATCATTGCAACGAAAAAGGTAACAAAAAGTTATACTTTTTTAAGAAATAGTATTCTACTAACAAAATGTAAAAAATAATCAAATAAATGAAACACTTCTTCCAACAGGTTTGCTAAGAATTTGACTTTCTCTCATAACCAGGTTTCCATTCACAATAGTAGAAACAGGAAATCCTTTGATTTTTATTTGATCATATGGTGTCCATTTGCATTTACTAGCTATCCAAGAATTAGTTATTTTAAACTCTTTCTTTAAATCAATAATTGTTAAATCTGCATCGTAACCTTCAATAATTAACCCCTTATTTTTGATTCTGTATATTTCACATGGGTTTGTACTAGTGAGTCTAACAACATCAAATAATGACAGTTTTTTTTGATTAACAAAATTAAGCATTATTGGAAGTAAAGTTTGAACCCCAGTCATACCAGAAGGACAGTTAGGATAATTTTTAGATTTTTCATCTAACGTGTGAGGAGCATGAT
>CAYYMX010000049.1:0-10255 GCA_964473045.1 uncultured Alphaproteobacteria bacterium
TGGGGTCTCAATAAGTACTCCAATTTTTGGTATTGTTCTTGGGATTTTTTTCCCATTTGAAATTAAATTATCTTTTACTTGATTTATTAATTTTTTTGATTCTTCTAATTCCGAAACATTGGATACCATCGGTAGCATAATCCTTATTGCCCCATGTTGATGTGCTCTTAAGATTGCAGAGATCTGTTTTTTAAAAATCTTTGGAAAAGCTAACGCTAATCTAATTGCCCTTAGTCCCAAAGCAGGATTAGGTGATTTTGAAAGTAATTTTTCTAATGATGGGACTTTTTTGTCATTACCAATGTCTAAAGTTCTAATAGTTAATGTCTTTCCCTTTAGAAATTCCAATGATTTTTTTATTGATTGGTACTGTTGTTCTTCTGAAGGCAAAGTTTTTTTATTCATAAAAAGATATTCACTCCTAAACAAACCAATCCCATCAATTCCTTTTTTCATTGATTCTTTTGCTTCGTCTGGATTATCAACATTTGCTTCAATGAAAATTCTAATTTTATCGGATGTTTGTGGGATTATTTTTGTAAAAAAATCTAGCTTTTTATCGATGTTTTTTTTAGCTTCAATTTTTTTTTTATAAGTTTTAATTGTCGAGGAAGTAGGGTTGGATATTATAATACCTTTTTCTCCATCAAGAATTATTTTTTCATCGTTCTCGAGATCTTTAATGATATTCTTTATTCCTACAACGGTTGGAATTGATAGAGATCTTGCAACAATTGCAAAATGTCCTTCTGGTCCCCCTAAAACACTTACAAGACCTGAAACGTTAGTCTTGGAATCAGTTAATAAATCTGCAGGGCTAAAATCTTCTGAAATTAGAATTTGATTTTGCTTTAAATTTTTTTTTTTCTTCTTCTTTTTTTGCAGATTTTCGATGATTCTACTACACACATCTCTCACGTCATCAAATCTATCTCTTAAGTAGTTGTCATTAATTTTTTTAAATATTTTCGAATGTTTGTTCATTTCTTCTGTAACTGCTAGTTCAGCATTAACCAAATCACTTTTAATTCTTAATTTGGCATCTTTAATTAATGATGATGATCTTAAAATTGAAACATTAGCTTCTAACATAAATTTCATTTCTTCGTATATGTTGTTTCGTGAACCTCTTATTTTTTTTATAATATTTTTTAGATCATTGATTGATTTCTTAACAGCATTTTCGAGTCTTGAAATTTCCTTTTTTACTTCTGATATTGCAATGTTATATTTTGAATGGGAAAAAGTAGAACTTTTTTTTATTGAGCAGTGGCCTATTGCAAAACCATGCGAAACACCAATTCCTCTATAAATTTTTTCATTCTTATTGTTTTCAGATAAAGGTTTTTCTTCACCAAAGTTGTTTTTTATTAAGCTAACTAGTTTTGTTAAATCTTCTTCTGCTCTTTCACCAATGCATTGAACCTTGATTTGCGTTCCTTTTGATGCTGCAAGAGTCATTAATCCAAGAATTGATGATCCATTAACAGAGTTTTTTCCTTTTTTCACGATGAATGTTGATTTGCATTTTGATGCCAAATCTACAAATTTAGCTGCAGCTCTTGCATGAAGGCCTAACTTATTAGTAATAAGAATTTTTTTTTCAATCTTTTTTTGGTTCAATCTTTTGATTCTCCAAAAAAAGCTGATGCAACATTAATATATTTTCTCCCAGACTCTTGAGAAACTTTTACTAATTCTTGTAAATTAAGGTCGTTTCTTATGGAAGCCATTTTTATTAACATAGGTAAGTTAACTCCTGCGATAACTTCAATTTTATTGCTTTCCATTACCGAAATTGCGAGGTTTGATGGCGTACCACCAAACATATCTGTCAAAACCACAACACCATTTCCATCATTTACTTTTTTGATTGAACTTATAATTTCTTTACGCCTTTTTTCCATATCGTCTCCTGGAAAAATTGATATAACTTCAATAGATTCTTGTTTTCCAACGATATGTTCTAGTGCCACTAAAAATTCTTTAGCAATATTTTCATGACTAACAATTACAATACCAATCATTTACGTAGATCCCTATGGTCTAAAAAAACTTTGAGTTTTTTATATTTTTTTATTCTGCTATAGAAATAATCACTAGAGACAACAGATCTGTGAACACCTCCAGTGCATCCGAAAGCTATTGTTAAATAATTCTTGTTTTCTTCTCTAAAACCTGAAACTACACTTTTAAAAAGTTCTTCTATTCTTTTTAAAAATAAATTGAAGGAGTCTTGTTGTTTGATATAAGAAATCACTTTTTTATTTTTTCCAGTTAAATTTTTTAGATTTTTAACATAAAAAGGATTTTTTATAAACCTCATATCAAAAACATAATCTGCTTCTTTTGGCAAGCCATATTTGAAGCCAAAAGAAATTATTCTAATATTAGTATTTTCATGTAATTCTTTTCCAAAAAATCCAATAACCTGTTTTTTTAGTAATTGAATTGATAGATTCGATGTATCAATATTAAATTCACTTATTTTTTTTAGAGGATCAAGCCAGGCTCTTTCTCGGTCAATTATGTGCGTAATAGGCAAATCAAGTTTTAATGGATGAGCCCTTCTACTTTCTTTATATCTATTGATTAAAATTTCTGTTTCACAATCAAGAAATAAAATTGATATATTGAGTTTTTCTTTTTTGACAGTAATTAATTTTGCTATTTTCTTTGCATTAAACTCTCTGCTTCTTACGTCAATGCCAATAGCTAAATCATTTTTTATATTCAGATTAACAATTTGTTCAAGCAAAAAAACTGGAAGATTATCTACCGCTTCAAAACCTATATCTTCGAGAACTTTTAATGATGTTGTTCGTCCTGCTCCAGAAATCCCTGTAACAATTAGAATTTTATTATAATGACTTATTGATTTCATTTAGCTTCAATTTAACTTTTGCAACTGCGGAAGGGTTTTTGCCGTTAATATTTAGCTTTGGTATTTTTACTCCTAAAATTTTAACTGACTTAGGCTTTGGTAATCGTTCATTGTCATTATTAGTAAGTTCAGTTATCATTTTTAACCTGACTTTTTCAACATATGGAACCGTAATTATACCAATTTCTCTTACTTCAAGCAAACCTCTAATTTCTTCCGTTGAAAAAAGAAATATATTTTCACCAATTTTTTTACAAATTGTTAAATCATCAGAAACCAATGTAGCTCCATTATCAATCAGTCTTAGTGCCAAATCAGACTTTCCAGAACCTGGTTTTCCTAAAATCATAATTCCGTTTTCTTCTAAAACTATTGAAGTGGCATGGAATTTTTTTGATTCCATAATCTTAATGTAAATAGTTTTCTTTAAGTGACTTATTAAGTACTACAATTTGAGCGCTGACAGTTATGTTCTTTTCTATATCAAAGAATATCTTAAAATAATCACCATCTTCAAGTTTTCTATTTAATCCAAAAAGCATAATATGTTTTCCTCTAGGTTGAAAATATGCGTGTTTTTTTTTCTTGACAATTAATTCATTCAATTTAATCATTTTTACAATATTATTCTTTCTTTTAACGTCATGAATTTCAGCTTTTGATGCTATTTCAGTCGTAACATTTTTAAACTTAAAATCTCTTTCAGAATTATTGAAAATTGTAAGATAAATAGCACAATTCTTTTGACCAATAAATGTTTCAAAAGTGTATCCTCCATGAAAAACCAAGTTTTCAATACTTTCTGCTAAAACTAATTTAGTTGGTACTAAAAAGATTAACATAATAGAGAAAAAAAAATATTTGATATACTTTCTATTAATAAACATCTTCTTATTATGTAATAATTGATAAAAAAATGAAATTAAATTTTGCAACTAGACAATTAATTAGATCTTGCTCAAATGGTTATTTAGCTACAGAATTTGATCCCAAGAATTTTGTTAAGGAAAAAACCAAAATAAAAGATATCTTTCCTTATTCAAGTTTTATTTTAACAGCGTTTGACTATGATTTATCTCCTATAATAATGGTCTCTGATTTATCAGAACATACAAAGAATCTTGGATACAACAATTTAGCTTCAATAATGCTCTATGAAGAACAAAAAATGTACAAATTTTTCCCAAAATTTAACCTTAATGATAAAAAGGAATTTTTTTATGAAGATCCAATGTCGAGACCAAGAGTAACACTTATTGGTAAATTGAGAAAAACAAAAAGTAAAGTTCATAAAGATAGATTTTTATCTCGACACTTAGCCTCGAATCTTTACGCTGGATTTGAAGATATGAACTTTTTTGTTATGGACATTTTAGCGGCCCATCTTGTAGGTGGTTTTGCCCAGGTTAAATGGTTTAGTAATAATGATTTGAAATGTAAAGATTTTGAGAATTTTGAAAAATATGAAAATCAAATTATTGAACATATGAATAATTGTCATTCAGAAAGTCTTAAGGAATATGTTAGAGCTTTTATTCCTGAATATTTTGAAAATGATAGTAATTGGAAACTTATCGGAATTGATCCAGATGGATTTGATCTAAGAATGGGGAGCAAAATATTAAGATATTCCTTTGATAAACAAATTAATGATCCAAAGAAATTAAAAGAAACTTTTGTCAATCTCTATAAATTAGCGAATAGTAATTAATGAGCATCATCCCAATTGTACCCAATTCCAATATCTACTTTTAGTGGAACTAGTAAGCTTGTAAATTGTTTATGAGAGTCAATCATTATTTTTGGCACATCGTTTTTTATAATCCCCACCTCATCTTTGGGCACTTCAAATATTAGTTCATCGTGCACTTGAAGGAGCATTTTGGTTTTCATTTTTTTTTCTTTCAAGAAATGAAAAATTTTTGGCATTGCCATCTTAATCATATCTGCGGCTCCGCCTTGTATTGGTGCATTAATAGCTGATCTTTCAGCAAAATTTCTTCTAGTTGCAACCTTATCATTTATAAATGGTATAAAAATTCTTCTGCCAAATGGTGTTCTAACAAAGCCAAACTCTCTGCAAAAAGAAATTGTTTTATTCATATAATTTTTAATTCCTGGATATTTATTAAAATATTCTTCGATGTATTGTTTTGCTTCTGAGTTTGTAATCTCTAATTGTTGGGCAAGGCCATATGGTGAAATGCCGTAGATTATTCCAAAATTAATAGTTTTTGCCTTTCTTCTAAGTTCTTTAGTGAGTGAAGTTTTTTTTACTTTAAAAACTTCCATCGCCGTTACGCTATGAATGTCTTCATCTTTTTTAAATGCATCGACTAAAGTTGAAATTTTGGCTACATGTGCAAGGATTCTTAACTCAATTTGAGAATAATCTATTGAGATAAGACTAAAATCTTTTTCTG
The DNA here is from genome assembly GCA_964473045.1 of uncultured Alphaproteobacteria bacterium. Lineage (GTDB taxonomy): Bacteria > Pseudomonadota > Alphaproteobacteria > Methylaequorales > Methylaequoraceae > CAYYMX01. The sequence goes on from CAYYMX010000049.1 coordinate 5,308, forward strand.
CAATAAATGCTTTTCTAATTTTTCTACCTTCTTCAGTTTTAATGGGAATATTTTGAAGATTTGGGTCGTTGGATGATAATCTTCCAGTCAATGTACTGGCCATACCAAAAGATGTATGTATCCTGAAAGTTTTTTTATTTTCCCTTGATAAAAGTCCTTCACAATAAGTGTTTTTTAGTTTAGAGAACTGTCTCCAATCCAAAATATCTTTGGCTATAGAAAATTTTTCAGATCTAAGTTTTTCTAAAACTTTTACATCTGTTTGAAAGTTTCCACTCTTCCCTTTTTTTCCATGTGGAAGATTCAGTTTAATGAAAAGAATCTCACCTAATTGTTTGGGAGACCCAATATTAAATGATTCTTTTGATTGTTCAAAAATTTTTTTTTCAATTGTTTTTATTTTTTTCTGAAACTCGTTTGAGAGTTTTTTTAGTACTGTATTGTCTATTTTGCATCCGGAATTTTCCATAGAAACTATTACTTCTATCAAAGGTCTTTCTAAATAAAAATAAAAATCAAAAAGTTTATCTTTTATCAAGTTTAGCTTTAGTATTTCCCAGAGCCTATAAGTAACATCAGCATCTTCTGCAGCATAATTTTTGGCTGCGTGGATATCTACCTCATCAAAAGCAATCTTTTTTTTTTTCTACGGTTGTCACTTCAGAGTATTTTTGAGTTTTATAAGATAAAAAATCTATTGATAATTCGTCTAATCCATGACCTCTTTTGCCAGTTCTTAAAACATATGACATGAGCATAGTATCATCAAAATATTTCACATCTATACCAATGTTTTTCAGAATAATTAGGTCATATTTTATATTTTGGCCAATCTTTAGAATGGAGGAATCTTCGAGCAAAGGTTTTATGAAAGAAACAAAATCACTAATTTTCATTTGATTTTGTTTATTTCCTTTGTGAGCTAATGGAATATAACATGATAAACTATTTTCTAATGACATTGAAAAACCAACTAAATTAGCTTCAACGGGATTTAGAGAAGATGTCTCACAATCAATAGCAACTACACCATTGTCATTTATTAAGTCTTTCCATCGAAATAATTGCTGAACATTAGAAATTAGTTCATATTTTTTTTGATTAGGGACTTCTCTTATTGGATAGTGAAAATTTTGTATTCCATTTTTGCTTTTTTTATCTTTAGTTTTGGAAATAGCGGCATTTCCAAATTTTGAAATTACTCTTGCCTTAATTCTGTTGAATTCCATTTCATCCAAAAAGTTCAGTAGATCATGGACAATTAAAGGTTTAAACCTTAATTCATCAATCGGAATAGGTAGTTCAACATCATCTTTCAAAGTAACTAATTTTTTAGAAACCATGGCTAATTCTGCATTTTCTATTATTGATAATTTTCTTTTTTCTTGTTTGATTCTTCCACAGTTTTTTATTAAATTTTCCACTGTCCCAAACTCACTAATTAATTGTGCAGCAATTTTTGGTCCTATACCAGGAATACCTGGAATATTATCAGATGAGTCGCCAGCCAAAGCCTGGACTTCTATAACCTTTTCAGGTGCAACTCCAAATTTTTCAAGAACATTTTCAAGACCAATTTGTTTTTTTTTTAGTGGATCAATTATTGAAACATTTTTTTTTAAAAGTTGCATTAAGTCTTTATCAGAGGAAACAATTGTAACTTTTTTTCCTTTTTTTATGGCTTCTTTGGAATATGAAGCAATTAGATCATCAGCTTCAAACCCTTGGAGTTGAATAGATTTTAGATTAAAGGCCTCTGGAACCTTCTTGATAATATCAAATTGTGGTTTTAAATCATCAGGTGGGTCTGATCTATTAGCCTTGTATTTAGAATAAATCTGATTTCGAAAAGTTTTTCTGGCTGCATCAAAAATAACTGCGATTGAAACATTACCTCCTTTCTCCATTTGAATTTCTTCAATTTCCTTAAGTAGCATATTGCAAAAACCTAAGATTGCATTGACAGGTAGACCATCAGACCTATACATTGGAGGTAGAGCATAGTATGCTCTAAAGATGTATCCAGATCCATCAACGAGGACAAGCTGGTCATCAGAGGAGGTGTTAGAACTCATTTCTTTTTAAATTTTTGACTGCAATATGGACATGTTACAGCTTTTCCACTAGATAAATCCAGATATATTAATGGATGAGACAAGGACCATTCTCCACCTTTACAACTAGCTGAATCATGATCAACTAATGTCAAATCTATTTGAAAATTTGTGTTCATGTGATTACATTTCGAAAATACCACATTTATTTTAAAAATATTTAAAATTAGTTAAATATATGAAAAAAAATATAATTGAAGTTAAAGATCTATCAAAAAAATATGGTTCTAAAAATATCTATGCACTGGATCATATTAATTTGAAAATTACTGAAGGGTCAATTTTTGGGTTGCTAGGGCCTAATGGTGCAGGTAAGAGTACATTTATAAATATTTTGGCTGGATTAACAAATAAAACTTCTGGAAAAGTTTTTGTATGTGATTTTGACTTGGATTCTGATTCAAAAACTATTAGAGGTAACCTTGGCATTGTTCCACAAGAAATAAATATTGACCCATTTTTTACTCCTTTAGAAATTCTAAATATTCAGTCTGGTTTATATTCAGTTAGGAAAGGTAATAACAGAAATATTGAAATATTAAATGAACTTGGGTTAAGTGATAAGGCGAGAGCCTACTCGAGAAGTTTGTCAGGTGGGATGAAAAGAAGATTGATGGTGGCTAAAGCTATGGTTCACAATCCACCATTGCTAATTCTCGATGAACCTACTGCTGGAGTGGATGTTGAGCTTAGGAGGAAACTTTGGGATTCAATAAAAAAGTTAAATAAATCTGGTGTTTCAATTATTTTGACAACTCATTACCTGAAAGAAGCAGAGGTTTTGTGTGATGAGATAGCAGTAATTAATAATGGAAAAGTGATAGCTTGCGACAAAAAAAAAAATCTTTTACTGCTACTTGATGATAAAGAATTATTTATTGAGTTTGGTAATAGAATTAAGGATATTCCCAAAAAAATAAAAAAATTTTGTATAAAAAAAACAAATAATTCTGTTACAATTAGATTTAAAAAGAGTGAGATTAGTACGGCAGATATTGTAAAAGTATTTGTTGATAACAATTTTAATTTAAAAGAAATTTCAACTAAAGAATCAGATTTAGAGGATATATTTTTAAAGTTACTAAAAAACTAATTTTTACAACTCTTTTTTTTATTTTTTTTATAAGTTCTTGTGGAGTTTTTTCTGAAATAGAAACAAAAAAAATAATAGAGTCTCGGAAGTATTTATTTCACACCAAATATTGGGAAGTGAAGAATAATGCAAAAGCTATTATTTTAGCTGTTCATGGTTTTAATGATTATTCAAACGCTTTCCAGATTCCAGCAAGTTTTTTTAAAAAATTTGAAATAGAAACATTTGCTTTTGATTTAAGGGGTTTTGGAAAAAACTCTGATTCAGGGATTTGGCATCCAATTGAGCAACACAAAAAAGACCTTTTATATTTTGTAAAAAAAATAAGAAAAAAAAACCCAAACAAAAAACTTTACTTACTGGGAGAAAGTATGGGAGGTGCAATAGTTACAAATTTATTAGTAGAAGAATATGAGAATATATCTATTGATGGTGTAATTTTAGTATCACCAGCTATTTGGAATTTTTCAGAAGCAAATCTAATCAAAAGTTCTTTACTGAATTTTTCTTCATTTTTTTTTCCATATTTTAAATTTAGCGGAAAAAATATTGTAAAAGTAAGACCGAGTGACAATGAAGAAATGTTGAAAAATCTCTCGAAAGACCCACTTTTTATTCATCAATCTAGTTTGCAAAGTTTGAGTGGTATAGTAAAATTGATGGATATTTCATATATTGACTTCAAGAAATATTTTAAAGATCCAAACTTTGATACGTTAGTATTAGTTCCTATTGTTGATGAAATTGTTCCTAGAAAACCGTTGCTAAATTTGCTTCAAGATAAAGATGTGGTTAAGCATATTGGCAAAAAGATTCGTTTGGGAGTTTATGATGAAAATTTTCACATGCTATTGCGAGATATTGATGGAGATAGAATTACAAGGGAAATAAAAGAGTGGATTTTTGATAGGCAAAGTGTTTCAACTTTAAATTCATTTAGAAATAACATTCATAGACTCAAAAACTCATCTTTTTTTCATAAGTTGGATTAGTGTTTAAAACAATCAAATAAATTGACATAAAAAATATAGCAAATAGTATCTAAAATCATGAAAAGGATTAAAGTTTTAGTATTTTGTTTGTTTGTTTTTCTTAACTTTTCAATCTTAGCAGACGAAATTATTCAAGATAGATTTGGCAATTATTTTTTAATGAAGAAAGATGGAACGTTTAAAAAACTACCTCCTCCAAAACCTGGCAACACTTATGTTATTAAACAAAAAACAAAAAATTCAAAAAAAAAAGATTTAAAAATTATCAAAAAAGTTAAGAAAAAAGCTCGTGTTAGAACGAATATTGGATTTAGGTAAAAAACTAATCATGAATTTGGAGAATAAAAAAAAAGTTTGGTCAATAATACAAAGAAAAGGTGATCAGTTAATAGGAGGTCTAAAACCTCATCCATTTCATCCTAAAGGAAGAAATCCTTATGCTCACATTTGTAGTTGCATCAAAAATAAATTTTCTTGTTCATATAAAGATATCCCTGATAGCAAAATAAAGGAACTTTCCCACTTTATAGAAAATATTAACGAATAATTAACTTTCAAAATTTATTTTTCTAATGGAACAAGATCAAACAAATGTTGATTCATCAATAGATGAACTACAATGCTGGCTGCATAACCTAAAAGTATTGCCCATGCCCATTTGAGGTGAGCAAAAAAAGTGTATATTCCTCTAGCCTGACCCATCAATGCAACTCCTGCTGCTGAACCTATTGAAAGAAGAGATCCTCCTA
>CAYYMX010000050.1:0-10253 GCA_964473045.1 uncultured Alphaproteobacteria bacterium
AATTTCACTCCATCCTTTGCCAATTATTGAAAATTTTACAAGTTGAGGATCTAACTTGCTGATTGTTTCAAGAAAAAATGATTCATGTTTTCTTCCATCCGAATAAAGATTTGTAAAAATTCCAAAGTGAATCTTTTTCAAATCTAAATCATTGTCATGGGGAGGTAGAACATGAAAAATTTTTTTTAAGCCTAGTCTTTTGTGTTTGATAAACTTGCTGTGATCTTTTGACATCGCAATTCCTGCATTAAGATAACTTGCTATGGATCTGATTTTTTTATACCTAAAATCATCGTTTACATGAGTTAGCATCGTTGTATTAATTGTATTAGGAGGAAAAAAATCAATGTCTTTATGAAGAAATAGGAAAATAATTGAATGATTAACGTCTACATCAGTTCTCGGAGATTTAGTAAGAAATGAAGTGTGGCCTAATTCATTTAATTGAAGGTTCATTCTCTTAGCAAACTTTGTTAGAATCCACCCTTCCTTGTCAAGATTAATTATATTAATTCTCATTAGTTTATTAGAATAGATTTACTTTTTCATAGTTATCTTCATAAATTTTATTTGAAATTTCAATTATAAATGAATTTTTTTCTAAAGGGAGGAAACCTAGTGCGCAACCGGGAGGAACAATAACGCAGTCTCCTGATTTAAGTTTTTTTTGTTTGATACTTTCTTCATAATTTTTGTACCTAAATTCAAAAATAAATTTTTTTTTGTTGTCATTAATAACATAGATATATTCCCACTGATCAGAAGATTTTTTGTGAAGGTGATTTCCTATTATTTCTTTTTTTATAACAGAGTGGTCACTAACAAAGATAATCTTCATTTGCTTCATTTTATTACTTAAATTTAATTTTCCTGAAATACCTATTATGTGTCTTCTTATATCTGAGTGATTAAAGGTTGATGTTTTAAAGAATAAAACTTTGGGACTCTTTAGCATATTAATTATTTTGAATGTAACAAATAGCTTCCCATTTTGTATCACTATTAAAAAATTTTGTATATTTTTTGTTATCAATTTCCAAGATTGTAAATCCTAATTTAGTAAAAATTTGAGAAAAATAGTCTGGGAAAAAAAAATTAACGTAATGAGTTTCATGATCTTTAAGAATGGAACCATTTTCATCAACAAAAAAGTCTATATCAACTTTAATTTTTCTATTGTCAATTATCTCACCTTTAGATTTTTTAATTATTTTTAAATCATTGTAACTAAATCTTTTATATGATGATTTTGGTTTATTTTTTATTACAGATGGTCCATACCAAAAGTCGAAAATTAGAATTGCTTCATCATTCAACTTTTCTTTTATATTGAAAAAAAATTTTTCTAAATCTTTAAGGTATCCAATTACATTAAATAATATTATTACCACATCAAACTTTTGATTTAAATTATTCAAGTTTTCTGCATCCATATGTTGAAGGATAGAAGAATCAATTTTTTTATTCTCTAATTTTTCTTTTGCTAAATTAATCATGTCTTTTGAATTATCTATACCGTAGACATTAAAGCCTTTTTTTAAAAGCTCTATTAAGTGTCCACCAGTTCCACAGCCAATATCTAAAATTTGTATGTTATCAATATTTTTATATTTTTTTAAAGATAACAAAATTTTGTCAATTTCCTCAGAGTATTTTTTCTTAGAATAAATAAAATCATATATTCTAGAATAATTTTTTTTAAAAACTTTTTTTTGCATTTAAAATTTTTTTTAATGTTCTACAAACTTTTTGAATTTTGTATTTATTTAATTTAAGTCCTGATGGTAAATATAGTCCAAATTCTGATAGCTTTTCTGTATTTGGATATGATTCGTTTTTAAAAAGATTCATTTTTTTAAAGATTGGCTGTTCATGCATTCCTAGGAAAAGTGGTCTAGTTTCGATTTTATTTTCCCAAAGTTTCTTTGCTAATTGTTTAGCTGATATTTTGCAGTCTTCATTTAGCATTATACCATACATCCAGAACGTACTTTTTGCCCATTTTTGTTCTGTGGGTAGAAAAATTGGTAAATTGTATGAATTTAGTATCTGATTATATAATAAGGTATTTTTTCTTTTAATTTTGATATGTTCATTTAGTTTTTCTAGTTGACTGAGTCCCACGGCAGCCTGAATATTTGTTATTCGATAATTATATCCAATTTCATTATGAGAAAATCTTTGGGAATTATTAAATGCTAAGTTCCTTAAATTTTTCATTCTATGAAAAATTTTTTTATCATTTGTTAAAGCCATTCCTCCTTCCCCGGTTGTTATTAATTTGTTTACGTAAAAACTAAAGCATGAAATATATCCAAAGGAGCCAACATTCTTATTTTTGTACTTGGATCCGTGAGCTTCAGCAGCATCTTCGATTATTAAGATTTTTTTACCCTGAACTACTTGGTTTATTTTATCCATGTCTGCAGGATGACCAAACATATGCACCACTAAGATTGCCTTAGTCTTTTTTGTTATTTTTTTTTCAATCTCATTTGGAATCATACACCATGTACTTAAATCGCAGTCAACTAGAACAGGTTTTCCTCCAGCTTCTAACACAGCAATTACACAAGATATAATTGTAAATGAAGGAAGAATAACTTCGTCCCCAGACTTTAGTTCCAGAGACTTTAGAGCAATTATCAATGCTGCCGTACCACTAGTAACCGAGACAGCGTGCTTTTTTTTACAATAGTCCCCCCATTTTTTTTCAAATAAATCAATATAAGATCCTGAAGATGAAATCCACTCAGTTTTTAGGCAATCTAAAACATATTTTCTTGTATTCTTATTTAGTTTTGGTTCACAAACACTTATAAATTGATTTTTCAATTATTTGTCTCCATATGAACTTTTGATGAAAATCTAATTCCAGAAATTTCTGTTTTTGGAATATATAATAATAATTAATCTAATAATTGATACTGTTAATAAAAATTTGTGTTAATTTTGCTTTAAATAGAGTTTAAGTTTTCCGGTCCCATTTTTAAATAATTTTTTACAGAATTTAATTATAATCAAAAAAATACTTGAAGACTTCTTATTGAAATTTATAGTTATGTTTTGAAATTGAGTAATTTTGCGCTCGTGCTGAAATTGGTAAACAGACTGGACTTAAAATCCAGCGGGATTTTTTTCCCTTGTCGGTTCAAGTCCGACCGAGCGCACCATGTAAAATGAAATGAGATTTATTTTTTTATTTTTTTTGTTAACTTTCACAAATTTATATTCAGATGAGTTTGATTATAAGGTTGAAGAATTTATTCTTAATAATCCAGAAATTATTCTTCAATCATTAAAAAATTATGAAAAAAAGAAGAATGATGAAGCTCAAGTGGATCTTAAAAGAAAAATTGCCAAAAACAGAGAAAAAATTTTTGAATCATACAGTCCCCAATACAGTGGAAAAAAGCTTGGAAAAAAAATAATTGTTGAGTTTTTTGACTACAATTGTTCTTATTGTAAAAAAGCTCATGAAGACATAGAGAAATTATTGGAAAATTATAAAGATCTCAAAGTTATTTATAAAAACTTTCCAATTTTGTCTGAAAAATCTGTGGAGTTAGCCAAATTAAGTATTTTAGTCGCTGAGCAAGATAATGAAAAATTTAATAAATTTCATAAGAAACTTTTAAATATTAAAGGAATGATTACAGATTCAAAATTGGAAAAAATTTCTAATGAGATTAATTTGGATTTAATTTCTCTCAAAGAAAAAATTTCAAACAAAAATGTCAATGAAAAATTATCTCAGGATTTTGAGTTGGCTAAAGAATTGGGATTAAAAGGCACTCCAGTTTTTATAATTGATGACGAAATTTTTATGGGATTCGTTGGTTATGATGCTCTTTCTTCCAAGTTTTCAGAATAATTTAACAATAAATTGAATTTTGTGTGTCAGTCTTAAACTTTGCTGCAAAACCATTACTGTAAAGAATCTTTTTGCCGTACTGACTTAAAAAAATATTATGTTTAATTAATGCATCCATTTCTCTGAGGTGTTTTTTGGTCTTGGAATCATTATTTGTAAAAGCGTTTTGTTCATCTTGAAGCACGTGAAATAATTCATGAAGCAAAATTCCTCTATGACAAACATTTTCAAGTGGATTTAGATTTGAAGATAAATATATTTTGTATTTTATATTTTCTGGGGTGTAGGCCAAGATTTCGCAAGGTTTTGAACAAGCTATTTCAGATAATTTATTTTGTTCAACAAATTCAATAATAGGTTCTTGAGCAGGATACTTATAATCTGTATGGCTTGTTATCCAAAAAAGTAATGCTACTATTAATTCGTTTATATGTTCAAATTTTTCCATTTTCCTAATTTAGTCAATTAAAATGAAAAGTAAATTATTTTTACATAGATCTTTACCTGAGATGTACGATCTAGATGTAGGTTATGGTAATAAAATTTATCTTGAAGTCAGTGGAAATAAATCTGGAATCCCTGCAATATTTGTTCATGGTGGCCCTGGTGGTCATAGTAGAAGTGAACATCACCAACTTTTTGATCCAAAAATATTTAGATCAATTCTTTTTGATCAGCGAGGATGTGGGAAAAGTACTCCATATAGATCTTTGAAAAAAAATAATACTAGTTCTCTTGTGAATGATATAGAAAAAATTAGGGAGTTTTTTAAAATAAAAAAACTTTTGTTAGTTGGTGGTTCATGGGGAGCTACTCTAGCACTGAATTATGCTCTAAGGTATCCTGAAAATGTTAGAGGAATTCTTTTGAGATCAGTTTTTTTAGGTACAATGGATGAAATTAATTGGGCTTTTATCGAAGGACCAAAAATTTTTTCACCAGATTTATACAAAGAATTTAAGAATTTGTTTAAATCAGATAAAAATCTTATCGAATCATATTATTCAGAGATTTTTGAGAAGAATTCAAAGTTGCATTCATGGATTTGGCATGATTATGAACGAATACTTTCACAAATTAATCCTAATAATTATAAACTTGAGACGTCTGAGGAGATTTTGAAAAGAGACGGTTTGCCAAATTCTCCATTTATGGAGTTATACTATATAAAAAATAAATTTTTTATGGAAGAAAATGAAATTATTAAAAATGTGAAAAAATTGTCTAGTATCCCCGGTTATATTGTTCAAGGAAGATATGATATTATTTGTCCTCCTATTAATGCATTTAATTTAAGCGAATTATGGGAAAGTTCAAAACTTGTTTTAGTTAATACGGCTGGCCATTCATCATCTGATATTGGTATTATGGAAAATATGGTCAAGGGTCTAGAATTTTTAACTAGTTAATAGTTTTAATTCATGAATTACATAGTTGTTTTTTTCTTTTTCCAGAAATTTTTTTTTGAGCTTAACTCTTTCAGCATTTGATAAAAGTTGTCCTAGAGTCCATATAGCGGTTCCTCTAATAAGGGGACTATCACTTTTTAAGAATGGAGAAATTTTTTTTACTAATTCATATGAACTACTATTGCCCGAAGAAATCAAAACATTTCTTAAAAACCTAATCCAACCTATTCTTTTTATTGGTGAATCTTTAAAATATTCTTTAAAGATTTTTTCATTAAAAGATAGAAAAAAATCTAAAGTTTGTTGAGATGTTTTTGATTTAAGTTCTAAATTTGAAGTTGGAGTAGCAAATTTGTTCCAAGGGCAAATTGCTAAGCAATCATCGCATCCATAGATTTTGTTTCCAATAAGTTTTCTAAGACTTCTTGGGATAGGTCCTTTGTGTTCAATGGTGAGATATGAAATACACTTTCTAGCATCTATCTTATGGTTTGAAAAAATTGCTCCAGTTGGGCATATATTAATACATTCTTTACATGTCCCACAAGAATCACAAGATTCTTCGTCTGTTTCTAAATTGATTGGTAGAAAAATTTCTGCTAAAAACAACCATGAGCCAAATTTCTTGGAAACAAGATTAGTATGTTTTCCTTGCCATCCTAAACCAGCTTTTTGTGCAAAGTGTTTTTCCAAGATTGGTGAGGTGTCAACAAAAATTTTTGAATTGATTGAATAATTTTTTTTTAAAAATTCTTTAAATTCTAATAGTTTTTTTGTTATTATTAAATGATAATCTTTATTTTTGGCATAAACACTTATATTTGAGATTTTTTTCCATTTATTTAAATATAAAGGATTACATTCGGGTGAGTAATTTAGGCCTGCAACAAGAACAGTTTTTACTTCATTCCACATTTTTTTTGGATTTATCTTTTTTTCTAAATGATATTCTAACCACTTCATGTCACCATGAAGGTTTTTTTCTAAAAATTCTCTATAGTTTTTCTTTGTATATTCATCTATTCTAGGTTTTGCAAACCCAACAACATCAAAACCTAGTTCAAAGATTTTTTTTTCTAAAATTTTTTTTAAATCTTTCATATACTTATTCTTTTACCTTATTATATTTTTAAAATGTTAAAAAATTCAAATAAAGCATTGGTTCTTTTAAGTGGTGGTCTTGATTCAACGGTTTTACTTTCTATTTGCTATAAACTAAAACTTAAAATTTATGCTATTTCATTTGATTATGGTCAGCGACACAAAAAAGAACTATATTTTGCTAAGTGGCAAGCAAAACGATATAAATGTGTCTCGCACAAGGTTTTTAAAATTGAATTATTTGGAGGTTCTGCACTAACTGATGATATTAAAGTTCCTGTAAATCCTGATGTGGATTCAATTCCAAAAACAATTCCAGCAACATATGTTCCAAGCAGAAATATAATTTTTTTAGCATTTTCTTCAGGTTATGCAGAGTTTTTGAAAATTAATGACATTTATATTGGTGTAAATTCAGTAGATTATTCAGGTTACCCTGATTGTAGAATAGAATTTATAAAAAGTTTTGAAAAATTGATTAATTTTTCAACTAAAAAAGTAATTGAAGAAAAAAACTTTGAAATTAAAACCCCTCTTATAAGAATGAGTAAAAAAGAAATTGTTTTACTTGGATCTAAAAATGGTGTTAATTTTTCAAAAACTTCTAGCTGTTATAACCCATCTGGATATAAATCGTGTGGATGTTGCGATTCGTGCTTATTGCGAAAAAAAGGATTTGAACAGGCTTTAATCAAAGATCCTCTGTCATAGAAAAAAATGTACAAAATAAAAGAAATTTTTAAGTCAATTCAAGGAGAGGGTTTTTTCTCAGGGAGACAAGCAGTTTTTATAAGATTTTCAGGATGTAACTTGTGGAATGGTCATCACAATGATAGACAAGTTTCATTATGTCAATTTTGTGATACTGATTTTATAGGTACTAATGGAAAAAACGGTGGACGGTATACCCAACTTAAATTAATAGAAAAGATTGAGACCGTTTGGAAATCAAGCTTTTCAATTGGTCAAAAGTTTGTTGTTTTAACTGGAGGAGAACCATTGTTACAAGTTGATTCAAATTTGTTAAGAGGATTGAAGAAAAAAAACTTTACTATAGCTCTTGAAACAAATGGAACTATTAGAACAGATTTAAACTTTGATTGGATATGTGTAAGTCCAAAAGAAAATTCAGTTTGGAGGTTGAAATGTGGTGATGAGCTAAAGATTATCTATCCTCAACCTAAATTTGATTTAAAGAAGATTTCCAAACTAAACTTTAAGTATTTTTTTCTTCAGCCAATGTATAATCAAATAATAAGAACTAATATCTACAAAACTCTAGAATACTGTAAATCTCATAAACCTTGGTTTCCTAGTTTTCAATTACACAAATCATTAGGGGTTAATTAATTTGTTGATTTTTAAAAAATACTACTTCGATTCAGCTCACTATATGCCGGGATATGATAGAAAAAGTAAATATGGCAAGTTTCATGGTCATAGCTATGAAGTTACAATAAATATTAATGGTAATTTGGATAAAAAAAAACAGTGGGTGATGAATTTTGATGAATTGGATAACTTTGTTCAACCTTTAATAGAAATCTTGGACCATAATATATTAAATGAAATAGAAGGGTTGGAAAATCCAACATCTGAAAATATAGCAAGATGGTTTTGGAACAAACTGATTAAAGATATTAAGTTTCTAGAAAGTATTGAAATTAACAGGCCTAGAATTGGTGGATGTATTTATTCAGGTAAATAGTTTATCTGCCTTTATATATTTTGATATTTAATTTTTCAATATATATACCTGGGGGTGGATTGCCTGTTTGAAAAAAAACATCAATTGGTATTCCACCTCTTGGGTTCCAGATACCTGCCACGCGTAGCCACTTAGGTTTAATAGAATGCATTACTTTTTTAGCTATTTTTAATGTGCAGTCTTCATGGAATCCACTATAATTTCTAAAGGAAAATAGAAATAATTTAAAAGACTTGCTTTCTAAAATCAGTTTTTTGGGGACATAATCTAGAATTATTTGGCCAAAATCAGGTTGTGAAGTTATAGGACAAAGAGTTGTAAACTCTGGTGCAGAAAGTCTAATTGAATAATTTAAATTTGAAAAAGGTTTGTCAATGCTATCAAGTTTGGCTAGTTCAGGGGATTCGGGTAAAGGTGATTTTTTACCCAAAAATTTAGGTTTTTTTGTGTTTTGCATGTGATTTTAAATATTGCTTTTTTATTTTTTTAAATTTTTTTTCTATAATCGAATTACGTATATCACACATCATTTTTTTATAAAATGCAATATTATGTAAGCTTAGAATCATACATGACAAAATTTCATTATTTTTAGTTAGATGATGCAAATATGATTTTGAAAAATTTTTTGATACGTAACAATTTATTTTTTTGTCCAATGGACTATTGTCATTGATATATTTGGAGTTTCTTAAATTAATTTCTCCGTTAGTTGTGAAAGCTCTTCCATTTCTTCCAAATCTAGTAGGCAATACACAGTCAAACATGTCAATACCTCTTTCAATAGATTCAAAAATATCAATTGGCCTTCCTACTCCCATTAAATATCTAGGTTTTTTTAAAGGCATTGACCCTATACAGCTATCAATCATTTCCATCATTTTTTTATGATTTTCTCCTACTGACAAACCTCCAATAGCGTATCCGTCAAAATCAAGTTTAACTAATTCTTCAGTACATTCTTTTCTAAGTTCTGTGAACATTCCACCTTGAATAATTCCAAATAAGGCATATCCAGGCCTTTTTTTAAAAGATTTTTTGGATCTCTTTGCCCATTTCAAACTTAGTTTCATTGATTCTTCACATCTTTGATATATTGCAGGATATTCAGTGCATTCATCAAGAACCATAGAAATATCTGCATCAAGTTTTTCTTGAATTTTGATTGATTTTTCAGGAGTTAAAAAGTACTTTTTCCCATCCAGATGAGAGGAAAAATTTATACCTTTTTCGTTTATCGAACGTAGTTTTGATAGAGACCATATTTGAAACCCTCCTGAATCTGTTAGGATTGGTCTTTTCCAGTTCATAAACTTGTGTAATCCTCCTGCCTTGGCAATTAAATCTTCTCCTGGCCTTAACATTAGATGATAAGTATTAGCTAGAATTATATCTATATTCATATTTTCTAGATCATTTGGAAAGATTGATTTAACATTTGCTAATGTTCCAACAGGCATAAATACAGGAGTTTTAATTTCTCCTTTGGCTGTTTTAATAGTTCCGGCTCTTGCAAGACCATCTGAACCTTCAAGAAAAAAATTAAATTTTTTCATTTTTATTCCAAATCAAACATGCATCACCATAAGAAAAAAACCTCAATTTATTTTTTATTGCAAATTTATAGAGCTTTTTTGTTTTTTCTTCTCCTATAATTGCATATATTAAAACTAAAAGTGTTGATTTTGGCGTATGGAAATTAGTAATTATGCCATTAACAGAATTTATGAGCCATCCTGGTTTTATAAAAATATTTGTCTCCCCTTTATATGGTTTGATATATCCTTTGGAATTTTTTGCTGTTTCAAGTAGTCTTAAGACAGTAGTTCCCACGGCAATAATTCTCCCACCATTTTTTTTAATAGTATTAATTTTTTTAGAAGCCCGCTTAGTTATGTGACCATACTCATAATGCATTATATGCTTGTTAATATTTGAAACTTTTATGGGTAAGAATGTTCCACCACTAACATGAAGAGTGATTTTAATAATTTTAATATTTTTTTTTTTAAGATCTTTTAAAAGTTTTTTTGAAAAATGCAAACTTGCTGTCGGTGCAGCTACAGCACCTTCCTTTTCTGCTAAAATAGTTTGATAATTAAAATTATCTATTCTAAGCGCTTTTCTTTTTTTTTTTATATATGATGGTAATGGAACTTTC
>CAYYMX010000051.1:0-10219 GCA_964473045.1 uncultured Alphaproteobacteria bacterium
ACTCCAGTTGGGGATGCTGTAGAATTTAATTCAGTAAAGAAACTTTTCAGCAATTGCTTGGAAAAAATACACATGTCTTCAACAAAGTCGTCAACTGGTCATTTGCTGGGAGCTTCGGGTGCAATTGAAGCAATATTCTCTATTTTATCAATAAATAATGATTTAATACCTCCAACTCTAAATCTTGAAAACCCTTCAGATGATTGCCATGGAATTAATTTAGTTCCAAAAGTAAGTCTTGAGAAAAAAAATTCTTATACTTTATCTAATTCTTTTGGTTTTGGCGGAACAAATGTTTCATTAATATTTAAAAAAATTTAATTTTGAGTGTTTAAGTATTTAGCCCTATTATTTTTTGTTTATTCGATAAACCTTTCTCATATTCTTTTTTTCCAACCAATTTTTTTGAAGAGTCCAAAGAAAGTGTTTGTTGAGCCCGGAATGAAAATTAATTCTATAGTAGATCTTTTATTTAAAAATCAAATAATAAATAATAAATTCGCATTCAAAATCTGGATTAGGTTAAACTCTTATGATAAAAAACTGAAATATGGAGAATATATTTTTGACAATGAAGTGACTGTTTATAGTGTATGTGAAAAATTATTTCAAGGAGATTCAATTTACAGAAAGATAACAATTGTAGAAGGCACATCAAAATACGAATTATTTAAATATTTGAAAGAAATTGATCCATCATCAAACCTTACCATCAATGATATCCCTTACAATATTATTGCTGATACTTACGCTTACAAATTTAATGATAGTGCCTCTAAAATCTTAGAAAACATTATTTTTTTGAGCGATAAAAAATTTAAGACTATTTGGGTTAACAGAAAAAAAAATCCCTTTTTAAATAATAAATCAGATTTGTTTGTTTTAGCTTCTTTAGTTGAGATGGAAACACCAAAAAAAAGTGAAAAAAACTTAGTTGCAGGGGTATTTTTTAATAGATTAAAAAAAAACATGAGGCTGCAATCTGATCCAACTGTAGCCTATTCTTTGACTTTAGGTAAAAAAAAGCTAGGAAGAAAATTAACAAGAAAAGATTTAAGATATAAATCAGAATTTAATACCTATATTAATAAGGGGTTGCCACCTTTTCCAATTTCTTTTCCAGGTCTTGACTCTTTGTTGGGGGTAATAAACCCACATGAGAGTGATTTTTTATATTTTGTTGCAAACAAAGTTGACGGTGGTCATTTATTTTCATCTAATTACTCTGAACACTTAAAAAATGTTAACGCCATGAAAAACTATGAAAAAAAAAATAAATAAAAGAAAAGGATTAATGTTAGTACTATCATCACCTTCGGGTGCTGGTAAAACTTCAATCTGTAGAAAAATAGTTGAAAAGGAAAAAAATGTTTTAATGTCTGTTTCTTATACAACAAGGCCCAAAAGAAAAAGTGAGAAAGATGGTACGGATTATTATTTTGTATCCAAAAAAAAGTTTGAAAGTTTATGTATGAAAAAGTTTTTTGTCGAATACGCTAATGTTTTCGACTATTGGTATGGTACCCCAAAAAAATTTATAGAAACCAACCTAACTAATGGAATTGATATTATTTTTGATATTGATTGGCAAGGCACACAGAAATTAGCTGATTTTTCAAAAAGTGATATAGTTTCAGTTTTTATTTTACCCCCAAGTACAAAAATTTTGCTAGAAAGATTAAAGAAAAGAGCTGAAGATAGTGAAGAGATTGTAACAAGAAGAATGAAAAAAGCAAAATCTGAAATCAATCACTGGATAGAGTATGATTATGTATTAATTAATGAAAATATTGAAAATTGTGTTAATGATGTGTTGGAAATTCTAAATGTTGAAAGAAAAAAAAGATTTAGGCAAAAAAACATTTTTGATTTTGTCGAAAAATTAATCTCTTAAAAAATTTGGGATAGTTTTATATAGTCATTTGGACTAATATCTTGTGGTCTTATATTTGGATTTATATTGTTTTCAACAATTTTTTCTTCTGCATTTTTAATTTCTTTTTTTAAATTATTTTTTATTGTCTTTCTCCTATGGGAAAATGATAATTTTAAAATTGAGTCTAATTTTTCATAATTAAAATCAAATTTTTTTTTTGGACTCAAAAGTAGTACAGATGAAAAAACCTTTGGTTTTGGATAAAACTTTTCAGGCTCTATTTCCATAATTTTTTTCACATTTGCATGTAATTGAACTAGAACAGATAATCTTCCGTATGCTTTTGATGATACTTTAGCAATTAGTCTCTCAGCAACTTCTTTTTGAACCATTACAATGATCGTTTCAAAAAAAATTATATAGCTTAACCAGTTTATAATTAAAGTTGTTGCAATATTATACGGAAGGTTGGCAATTAGTATTATTTTTTTTTTTAATAATTTTGATAAATTAAGTCCTAATGCGTCTTTATATAAAATTTTAAATTTTTTGGGATAATTGTTTTTAATTTTTTTCAAATAAGGTTCAAGGGTTTTGTCTTTTTCTATAGCTAACAATTCATATGGATCTTTTTTTAATATACATTCTGTTAAATATCCATGCCCAGGACCAATTTCAATAATTGATTTGCCACGAATGTTTTTTAATGAACAAATATCCTCAAGAATAGTTTGATCTTTTAAAAAATGTTGCCCTAGACTTTTTTTAAATCTAAAAATGTTCATTAAGCAATACTTTTGACAAAATTTAAAGATGAAATAAGGCTATTAGTTTTGGCTATGTTTTGAGTTGCAATATCAAAGGCTGGTCCGTGATCTGGAGAAACTCTCATAATAGGAAGACCACCAGTAATATTTATTGAATTATAAAAATCTAAGATTTTAATAGGTGTTAAACCTTGATCATGATAAAAGCAGATGATTCCATCATATTTTTTTCTATTTTCCTTAAAGAAACACGAATCACTACTTAGTGGACCAATGACCTTAATTTTTTTGTCTAATTTTTTTTTTATTGGCTCAATTAGTTTGATTTCTTCGTTTCCTAAAAGACCACCTTCACCAGCATGCGGATTAATAGAGCAAATACCAATTGTTGGATTAGCAATCTTCCAAATTTTTTTTAATGAATCATTAAAAGAACAAATTTTTTGAATGATAATATTTTTATTTAATTTATCAATTATTCTAGAAAATGGGATATGAGTTGTAATCAGGCCTACTCTTAGATTTGGACCATTATCAACTGGTCTTATTGTTGACAAAATCATGATTTCTACATGTTTTTTTTTTTCTTCTTTGTTGAAAAGGTGTGAAATATATTCAGTTTGACCATTAAATCTAAAGCCGGATTCTTTGAAAGTTTTCTTGCAAATTGGCATAGTAATCATTGCGTTAGCAATTTTTTTTTTAACAAATCTAAATGCATGATCTATAGAGCTTTTGATGTATTTAATATTTTTTTTGTCAGGCACACCAAGTGTAAAATTCAAGTTAATCTTTAAATCAATTATAGGTAATGCTTTATCAAAAGTAATATAAGCGTCTTCAGGGCTATGAATTTTTTTTAAATTAATATTTAATTTAAATAAATTATTTATGTATTGAATTTTTTTAAAATCATCAATCAAAAAGAAGTGAGGTAGATTAAATTTTTTTCTTAACTTCCAGGTTTTTATAACTAGCTCTGAAGCAATGCCAGAAGGTTCACCCATTGTGATTGCTATTAATTTTTTTTTCATTGAATTATTCTTTAGTTAAAATTTTAACATTAGCATTCTTTCTTAAATTAGAGATATATGTATTGCTTAATTGATGGAATTTTTCATAAAAAATTTTGTTTTCAATCTCAATTCTATTAACTTTTTTTTCTTTTATCTGATCTTTTTTACAAATTAGAAGTGATGTATATTCTCCATCAATATCAATTATTTTAGTTTTTTGACCAGCATCTGTGTTTTGAATTGCATGTAAGAACTTTTCTGATAATTCTTTAAGAAAAATATTCTCTATTTTACTAATTGTTAGTTCATCTGGAATTTCTTCAGACCCCAGCTCTTCTTGACAATTAGTGAAAGAGTCTAAAGATCTTTCAACTTCCTCTTTATTAAATGATGAGATTTTTAAAAAAGTTACTTTTAAATTTTCTACCTCTCCTGTTTTTTTTTTATCAATAAGTTTTAAAATCTTAAACCCATTGTTAGTTTTTATATTTCCAACTACTTCTCCCACTTCCATTTGTTGGATAATTATTTTTATGTCATCTTTTAAACTATGCTCTGATACCCATCCAAGATTCCCATCATTTTCAGCCGTTGCTGAGTCGGAAAATTTTGATGCAAGAGTGCTAAAAGAAACACCGCTATCTAGCAATGAAATTATTTTTTTCATTCTTTTCTTTGACTTAGACCAATCTGCACTATTGGTGTTTGCGATTAGAATTTCAGAAAAATTAAATTGATTACCATATTTTTTTTTATTATAGCTTTTTAAAAGATTTTCAACCTCAAGTTTATTAATTGTTATTATTGAAGAGAATTTTTGGTGGGAAAATTTTTTCCACAATAATTCAGTAGATAATTGTGCTAAAACCACGTCTATATCAATATCAGCGTCCACTATATATTTTTTAAAATCATCAAACTTTTTTTTGGGGAATTTATACATTTGAGATGCAAAATCAATAAGTTCTTCTTCTGTATAATCTAAACTAGCTTTAGTTGCTTCATCCTTTTTTAATCTTTCAATAATTAGTAATTCCAGAACTCTATCTCTTACAGAATCTCTATTTTCTATATTATCTTCTAAATTTAACGATTTTAAAACTAGTTTGATTCTTTCAGATAGATCAAACGTAGTAATTGCTTCAGAATTTACTGATGCAATTATACCTTCAAATTTTTCTTGAGAGAAAAAAAATTTAGGTTTTAAAAATAAAAGAATTAATAGGCAAATTATTGTTGCCAGATTTCTTTTTCTAAAGATCATTTTCCATAATTTCTTTAAAACTAAACAAAAATGTAAAATCATTTGATGTTGGATCTTCGGGGTTATATGTGTATTTCCTGTTCCAAGCAAATGATAAACCAAGACACTCATCTTCATATCTTAATTTTAAGCCATAATTGTGAAACTTAATTTTATTTTTTTTATCAAATGTTGTAGAGGTAGTAAAGTTCCAGAATTCTGAAAGTTTTTGAGTGTAATCTAAAGAAAATTGATTTTTTCTTTCAATTTCACTTGTTCCATCATTATTAATAACAGGCGGGGCATATATATTTTTAAATGAGAATTCTGAACTTTTTGTTTGTAATGAAAAGTTAGTGTAAGCTTTTTCTAATGAAAAATTATCTTTTTCTATTGAAAAAAAAGAATTTAAACTTATTAGATTACTTGGATTAAAAGCTAATAAACCTACTATATTTGAAAGTTTATCATTTATGCCACTCTTAATAGGTAAATATTTTTGTTTTTCCAGATGAAAACTTTGTCCAATTTCTATTACAGTTTGTTTGCTATCTTTTCCATTTTTCAAGAATGAAAACCCGTAATCAATTCTTGAATTGTCATCATGTCTGTCGTTTCCAGAAAGCCTATTTCTATTAAATAAATCACTTATGTCAAAGTCAAAATTTAAATTATCTTCATTAGGTATTTTTCTGTTATACGCATTTTTGTGTCCACTAACAAAAAGAACTTTTGGTGTGAGAATTGTGGAATAAAGATTTGTATTTTTGAAGTAGGGTTTGGTTAATGCAACAGTAAATTGTGGAAAAAAATTAGTTCTAAAAGTGTTATTTTCGTAATGACCAGTTACTGGGTTATCAAAATTGTCTAGATGATAAAGTCCAGCATTAATATGTCCTCCAAATTCTAAGATTGTTCCATCATT
This sequence comes from uncultured Alphaproteobacteria bacterium, assembly GCA_964473045.1. GTDB lineage: Bacteria > Pseudomonadota > Alphaproteobacteria > Methylaequorales > Methylaequoraceae > CAYYMX01. The sequence goes on from CAYYMX010000051.1 coordinate 5,828, forward strand.
AAATAGTAAAGGAAATTTAATATTTTGGTTGAAAAAAAACTTTTTGTTATCCACTCCTTCCGACCGTAATATATTTAAAACTTCAACATTTGTTTCGTAGTTTAACTTATTGAAAGTTTCTTTAGAATTAAGATCTAAAACTAATCTGGGCAAGATTTTGGGTACTTCTTTTTGACTAAAATCTTTTCTTAGATCCTGAAAAATATGTGACTCAAGGCTGTAATAATTATTTTTTCTAAACCCTCTTAATTTGACATTGCTTTGAAGTGTATCTGAATATCCATATTTATAAGTGTTTAAATAATTTCTATCAGTTGTTCTATGAACTTCAAAATCAATGTAGGAGTTTTTGCTTATATCAAAAGAACCTTTGCTTTTGATATGCCCTCTTTTTTTGTCAGTTTTAAGTTGGTTTATTTCTTGATTTTCTATTGTGCCACTAAATTCTGTATTAATTTCACCATTCTCAAAGATTTTTCTATGCTCTAGAAAAAACACTGGATTTTTCTTCATGCTAAATTTTGGTTTTAAAGTTATATCCTGGTGATCGTCGATTACAAAATAGTAGGGTAGATCAGAACCAAAACCGAAATAGTGGCTTTGAAAAAAGTTGGGTGCTAAAAAACCAGATTTTCGTTTTACTAAAGGAGAGGCCATAGAAAAGTATGGGAGATAAAAAAAACTTTTACCCTTAAACTCTACAAATGTATCATAATAAGTAACGTCCATCCTTTTTTTGTCATGCACCACCTTTTTAGCTTTAAATTGAATCAGAGGTTCTTCAAATTGTTTAGTTTTTTTGTTATAACAAATATCGCATGCCGTAAAAACTGCATTGTCAAGCTTTTCCCAATATCTAGACCTCCTTTCTACTCGTTTGGATGCTAATTTTAAAAATTTCTCATTATACTCATAGTTATTGTTGGGAATATATAGAAAATTGTTGTTAATGATTGCGTTATGTAAACTTTGATCTGCAACTATTTTTTCAGTTTTTAGAATTGTGCCATCCGAATTAAATATTTTAACGTTGTCTTGAGCAGATAAAACTTTGGAAGAATTGTTTAGAAAAACTTTGTCTGCATATAACTTAAATTTTTCGTCTAAGATTTCAACATTACCTGTTGCAAAAATGCGAGTATTATCTTTGTCATAGGTAAATTGGTCTGCATTAATCTCAATTTGTTCGTCAGAGATTGCAAAACCAAATGAAAAAAATAAAAATAAAGTTATTAAAATATTAGCCATCTTCAACATGTATTAGTGCACTAATTAAAAGTAGATTAAAAATTATTGGAGAGGACCAAACTGCAAAGAAAACGCTAAGGCTTCCGCTTAATCCAAGAGTTTTAATTAAGTCAGAAATGAAATGGTAAAACACACCAATTAAAATTCCCATGAGAATTTTTGGAATATTTTTTTTTATTCTATCTTTTCTTATTGAAAGTAAACACCCTAATAAAATCATTGATATCAGAATAAGTGGAAAAGAATAAAGATAGTTTTTGTATATAACGTGTTTTCTGATGGAAAAACCCGAAGATTCTAAGTTTTTAATATACTTATTAAGTTTCCAAATGCTTATGGTTTCTGGTGGTCTAAAGTTTTGTTCAATCTTTTTAACGCTAAGGTCAATTTCAACTTCAAGTTTTTCAAACTGTTTTGGTATTTTATTTATTTCAAGTTTAAAACCATTATTTAGTTTCCAGATCTTACTATCTGTCATCTCAACCTTTTCAGCATCAATTCTTTCTAAAAAGTGATTTTTTAATTGATCAAATTTAAAGATAATTACATTTTTTAAGACTTTTTTTTCAGAAGAGTAATGTTTCGCATTTATTACATATTCAAAGTTTTTATTTTTTTCTCTTAACCACAATCCGGTGCTAGAAATCGAATATAGTCCAGAGTTTCCTTTAAAATAATTACTTTCGTAATTTTTAAACTTTATATTCATGTAGGAAAAAATTGGACTAAAAAAAAATAGATAAATAAATCCAACCAAAACTGTATTTGTCAAGGCTGGAATAATAAGTGACCAAATAGAAAAACCTGACGCTCTAAGTACGCTTAATTCATTGCTTTTATTTAATTTCATATATGTATTCATTGAACTAAATAAAAAGACTGTAGGTAATATAATAGGGAAAAGTGATGGTAAATGGAAAATAGCTAACTTTAATAAAATACTAAACCCGACATCTTTACTCGAACCTCTTCTAATTAACTCGATAAGATCGATGGTAAAAAAAAGTGCACAAACAAAAAAAAGTATTATAAGAAAAGAATAAAAATTTTCTTTAAGCAGGTATTTAAATACTTTTTTACTTCTAATCATCATGCAAGCTTTTTTGTTGAGCTTATAAAAAAAGTTATTGCAATTATAGAAAATAAAATTGGCAGAAAGTTTAGGTATTGCATGTTTTGTATTTTTATAGATAAATTAGAAGAAATTATTGTTAGAATTTCTAATCCAATGATAATTGAAAAAACTTTAATGGTTTGTTTATAATTTTCTACTCTATAAAATTTTAGCGAGAATAAAAATGTTAGTATAAATAAACCAAAAAATAATATATTTAGTGGCAAGGCAAATCTCAAAGTTATTTCTGCTTTAAAGGATTGAAGGTTATTTAAATCATCTCCTAAATCCATGTCAGGTTTCTGTAATTCATCTAAACTTCTTTCAGATGGTGATTTCCAGCGATTTATTAGAGAACTTCCTTCAGACTGATTGACATCAAGTAAGTACTTGTCAAAATATAATATGGATAATTTTTTATCTTGTGATTGAAATTGTTGAGAACCTTCTTCAAGTAAGATCTTTGTGGAAAAATTTGACCTAATTAACCTTCCTTTTTTTGCTATTAAGGTTGAAGGTTTCTCAGCATCTCTACTGTCATGTATGAAAATATTGTTTAGATCTCCTTTTGAATCTCTTTCTCTTATGAAAATTGTAAAATCTTTGCCAATTGTGGTAAATATTCCGTCTTGAAGCAATGTTGCGGAGTAATCATTCTTTATAGAATATAATAGTATTTTAAAGTTTTGATTAGATTTTGGTGATAGGTAAAGAGTAAAAAAAAAACTTACCAAAGTAAGTAGGAATCCAAAAAAGACTACTGGTTTAATTAATTGAAGAATAGAGAAACCAGAAGATTGGAGTATTATTAGTTCTCTATCGGTTTGCATTCTGGAATAAACAAAAAATATTGATAAACAAATAATTATTGGTAGAAGGATTGGAATTATTTGTGGGAGCGAATATCCAATCAATTTAATAAAAAAATCTATTGGTAATCCTCTATTAATTATTAATTCAAAAAGTTGAACACTTTTACTAAGCGAAAAAAGGGAAATAATCAAAAGTATGATAAGAGTTGAATTAATTAATAGTTGTTTAAAAATGTACTTTTCAACTAATTTCATTGATATTTTGAAAAAAAACAATATACATTATTTATTGCAGATTTTAGAGGTAATTGACATATGAAAATAAGTTTCTCAAAAAAAGTCCTTGAAAAAAAACATTTGGTTCTAGTCCTGTTTGATTGCAAAAGCATTTTCAATTCAAAACTACTTGATAATAGCCTGAAGTCAAACATAAAAAAAATATTAAAACAGAAAAAAAAGGATAAATCTTCTGATTTTATTGAGAGTTTTTATACTGGAAACGAAAATAACTTTAAATCAGTCACCATTGTAAGTTCTAAGATATTTGATAAGTTTTTTCAATATGAGAATTTAGCTGGAAATTTATTGACACATCTTGAAATGAAAAATGTTACTAAGTTTTCATTAATTGTCGAAAAAACAAAGTCAAAATTAGATTACCAAGAAATTGCAAGTGCAATAGCAACAGGATTATTTTTAAAAAACTATCGATTTGAAAAATATAAGACTGTATCAAAAAAAGATAATCAAGTTGTAGATATCAATTTTGTTGCTGAATCGAATTCTCTAAATCCAAAAAAAACCCTTTCTTTGATTGATTCTTTGAAAGGGGTTTTTCTAGCAAGAGATCTTGTCTCGGAGCCTGCCAATGTTTTGTATCCAGAAAAGTTTGTTTCGATGTGTAAGGTTTTGGAGAAAGTTGGCATTAAAATTGAGGTTTTTGATGAAAAGAAAATAAAGTCTCTTGGTATGAATGCTTTAATTGGAGTAGCTCAGGGATCTAGCAGGCCACCTAGAGTAATGATAATGAAGTGGACTGGTAAAAAAAATCACAAATTTGATAATCCTTTAGCCTTTGTTGGAAAAGGGGTAACGTTTGATACAGGTGGCATTTCTATCAAACCATCTTCTGGTATGGAAGATATGAAGTGGGATATGGGTGGTGCGGCAGTTGTGGCAGGATTGATGTATACTTTGGCACTAAGAAAATCAAGCGTT
>CAYYMX010000052.1:0-10170 GCA_964473045.1 uncultured Alphaproteobacteria bacterium
AATTAAGCCTAATATTAATCCTAAAAAAGTGCCTACAAAACCAATTGAAAATCCGTTTAAAATAAAAATCTTAAGTAATTGTTTTTTTGAGACACCTAATACTCTTAAAACTCCAATATCTCTCTTTTTATTAGAAACTAAAATTATCATAGAGGAAATAAGATTAAATGCCGCTACTATAATGATTAAAAGTAGAATCAGAAACATCACATTTTTTTCAACTTCTATAGCATTAAATAAAGAAGGATTAAGCTCTCTCCAGTCAATTATTTTATAATATTTTGGAATTAATATTTCCAATTTATTTTTAATTTTTGTAATATCTTCAAATTCTTTTAGTTGAATTTCTAGAAAGTCAATTTTACTACCCATATCCAAGAATTCTTGAATAATTTTTAGTGGAAAAATAATCAATGAGACATCGTATTCATACATACCTGTATCAAAAAAACCAACCACTGTAAAAGATGACGACCTTGTTAAGTTACCAAAAATAGTTTCATAACTATTAGGTGAAATTACATTTAGACTATCACCAACTTTTATTCCAAGCTTTTTTCTAAGTTTATGCCCAATTAAAATACCATTATTTAAGTTAAATTCTTTTAAAGAGTCCTTAGATATTTTATTACTAAAAATTTCTCTCTGCTCAAGAAAATTAGAGTTAACACCTTTAAGAATTGCACCGGATGAATAATTTTGGTAAGAAATCAATCCTTGATCAATTATTATTTCATTTATAAAAATATCTTCTATTTCAGAATTTAATTCATTTTTTAAATTTAAATTTTATATCATTTTACTTGAATTAATTGTCTGAATTTTAAGGTGCCCATTAATACCGAGTATTTTTGAAGTTAATTCCTCTCTAAATCCATTCATGACAGACATAACAATAATTAAAGTTGCAACACCTAATGAAATTCCTAAAAAAGAAAAAATTGTTATTAATGAAAAATACTTGTCTCTAGTACTAGGAAAAAGATATTTAAAAGAAACCCAAAGCTCAAAAAAACTAACCATTAATAATTTCCATTAAAGACTTAGGACAATCCGACGCATCTATTTCAAATTCATTATGATTATTTCTATATTTGATGCTTACTTTTCTTTTATCTGTAAGATTTTTTCCTACTATTACTTGGAGTGGAATCCCTATTAAATCTGCATCTGCAAACTTGGTACCTGATCTTTCATTTCGATCATCATAAATCACTTCAAAATTACTAGAGATCAATTGATCATACAGTTTTTCACAAAAATCTTTTGTAGTTTCATTATCATTTAAAAGATTTATGAGGATAATTTGAAAAGGAGAAACTTCTTTTGGCCAAATAATTCCATTTTTATCATGAAATAGTTCGATAATTGCAGCAGGAATTCTTGAAATCCCAATTCCATATGATCCCATATATGGTTTAAATTTTCCTGACTCAGAATTAATTGTAAAGTCAAATGAATCAGAGTATTTTGAACCAAACAAAAAAATATGGCCTAATTCTATACTTCTAAAACTTGGAATTTCTATCTTTTTGGGAATTTTATTGTAAAAATCGTCAGTATAAGATTCCAATTTTAATATTTTATTTAATTCAATATTTTTAAAATCATTTTTCTCAATTGATTTATTATAAAAAATTTCGGATTCACCTGAATCTACAACCATATGAAATTCGTGTGATAAATGCCCTCCTATTTCCCCACTTAAAGCACGCACAGGTAGAATTGGAATGCCAAGTTTCTCAAATATTTTTAAATAAAGTTTAAAAAAGTTAACATATGTTTCTTCGCCGCTTTTTTCATTAATATCGAAGCTATATGCGTCTTTCATAATAAATTCTCTAGCTCTCATTACTCCAAATCTAGGTCTTATTTCATCTCGGAATTTACTTTGTATATGGTAAAAATATCTGGGTAAATTTTTATAACTTTTTATAAATTGCTTACCTAAAACTGTAATCATTTCTTCGTTTGTTGGACCATAAAGTAATTCTTTAGAATATCTATCAACAATTTTAAGCATTTCTTTTCCATAACTGTCATATCGTTTACTAGTTTTCCAGATTTCAGCACTCTGAATAGTAGGCATTAAAATTTGATTGATAAATTTTTTTTCATGTTCAACTTCAATTATTTTAATAATTTTTTTTAAAACTCTATAACCTAAAGGCATCCAAGTATAAATACCCGATGTCTCAAGTTTTATCATACCTGATCTAATCATAAGATTATGAGAAACTAGTCTGGAATCAGATGGATTTTCCTTAAGAGTTGATATAAAAAAATTAGAAAATTTCATTTTTTAAAAAACTTATAATGATAGTTAAAAATAAAGTGCAAACAGTTGTGAAAATTATTTTTAATTTAAGGTTTGCGTTACTAGGTGCACCTGGATCATTTCCAGGTATTACATTCTTTTCTTTAGAAATTCCTAATGGTAAAAAAACAAAAAAAACAATCCACCAAACGATGATAAAAATTACAATGGAATCTAAACTGAACAAAAGTTATTCCTGTTCAAGTTCAATTAAAGTGCCATAAAAATCTTTTGGATGAAGAAAAATTACTGGTTTATTATGTGCACCATTTTTTGGAATACCATCCCCAAGAATTCTTACGTTTCTTTTTTTTAGATCTTCGCATGCCTTTTCAAGGTTTTTTACCTCAAGACATATGTGATGAATTGCTCCATTAGAGTTTTTTTCTAAAAATTTTTTTATTGGAGAATCATTTCCAAATGGATACATCAATTCAATTTTTGTGTTACCCAAATCAATAAAAACCACACTAATTCCATGTTCATTGTAATCAAACTTTTGGGAAACATTAGCTTTTAAAATCTCTTTGTATTTTTTGGAAGCTGCATTTAAGTCAGGTACAACAATAGCAACATGATTAAATCTTGTTAACATACTTACAATTATATTCTAAATCCTAACAATCTCAACATATGTTAAAGGTTTTAGTCCAATTTTTTTCTTAATAAAATTCCTTACTTTACTTTTAATTTGCTCACTTAAAATAGAATCATCATAACTTGAAGTTGAAATTTCAGAAAAATTATCAGAAATTAAGTTCCTAATTTCATTTATTTTTTCTTCATCATAAAAAATTGTTGGGCAGAAAATAACTGGTTCAGATAGCATTTTATTTTCTGTATTCAATATTAAATTAATAAATATCTCGCCTTCTTTATTAGTAAATTTTAAAAGAGATATAGCTTTATCTTCAATAGAAAAAACTCTATTTCCTTTTAAAACATTCTTCCCAGAATGAACTCTTTTTGAAATATGAGTTTCTAAATTTTTATCCATAATCACAATATCGCCATTCTCAACAATTAACGATTTGGGAATTCCATTTTCTTCTGCAAATCTTTTATGTTCAATTAGATGTTGGTATTCTCCATGAACTGGTATTAATACCCTAGGATTAATCCATTCATACATTTGTTTCAATTCTTTTCTTGAGGGATGACCTGAAACATGAATTTTTGAATTATTATGATCTATTATCTGGATTTCTTCTTTAATAATTTTAGCCTTTAATTCATTAATTTTTTTTTCATTACCAGGTATTACTCTAGAAGAAAACATTACCGTATCATGACGTTTTATTTTGTGATATCTATTTTCTCCATTTATAAATCTTGATAATGCAGCTCCATTTTCACCTTGGCTTCCAGTGCAAATTAAAACTAAATTTTCATCAGGAATATGTTGAGATTCTTTTTCTTTTAAAATATTTTTATGAGCATCTAAATAACCATTTTCAAGAGCTGATTCATAAATCTTCAAAAGAGATTTTCCTAATAGAACACAATTTCGATTAAAATCATTAGAAACTTCTAAAATTGTATCTAATCGTGCAACATTAGAAGCAAAACATGTTATTATTATTTTTCCCTCTTTTTTATGTGAAAAAATTTCTTTTAGATTTTTTCTAACATCATTCTCACTACCAGAAGGATCTTCATCAAAAACATTTGTTGAATCACAAATCATTACATCTATACCTTCTTTTTTTATTTCATGTAATCTAGTTTTATCAATTGGCTTACCTATAAGTGGAGTAGGATCAATTTTCCAATCACCAGTATGAAAAATATTTCCTTTTTCAGTCCTAATAATGATAGCATTTGGTTCAGGTATTGAGTGTGTTAAAGCTAAAATTTCAATTTCAAAATCCCCAATTTTAATCTTTTTATTGTATTCTAAAATTTTTATTTCATAGCAATCTTCTTTAATTGCATTAAATTTCCTCTTAAGTACAGAAGCTGTAAATGAAGTACTATATAGTGGTATTTTTCCAATTTTATCAAAAAGATATGGAACTGCTCCTATATGATCCTCATGTGCATGAGTTAGTATTAGCGCATCCAACTTAATCTTTTTGTCATTAAGAAATTCAAGATCAGGCATAAGAAGTTCATATGGCGAATCATTACTTTCAGCAAACATAATTCCTAAATCAATCATTATCCATTTCCCATTGTAATGGAATAGATTACAATTCATTCCTATTTCACCTGCTCCACCTAATGGTAAAAAAAGCAAGTTATCTCTAAAATTTTTCATTTAATTTTTTTTAACTTTCTAATAATTAAATTTAAACCTTTAGATGTAAAAAACTCATCGGCAATATCGACGTTTTTAATTAATTTATTAAAATAATTAGAATTTCCACCTGTTAAAATAACTTTAAATTTACATTTCTTTTCTACTTCAATTTTTTTAATAAGTCCTTCAATCATAGAAACATATCCCCAAAAAAAACCTGATTGAATGGCACTCTCAGTACTTGAACCAACAACATTTTTTGTTTTTTTAAATTTGACTAATGGTAATTTAGCTGTATATGAATTTAATGAGAATAATGAGATCTCTATTCCAGGAGTTATTACTCCACCATCATATATCCCTTTTTGGTTTAAAACATCCAGAGTAGTTGCTGTACCAAAGTCAACAATAATGACAGAACGTTTAAAAATATTTTTTGCATGAAAAACATTAACTATCCTATCATCTCCAATTGATTTTTTATCTCGAATATTTGTTTTAATCTCAAGATCACTTAAAATTTCACTAATAAAAATTGGACTGATTTTAAATTTAGAAAAAAATTTTATAAATAGTTTATTTAATGAAGGCACAACACTAGAAATAATAACTTGCGTAATTAATTTTTTATTTAAAAAATTTCTTAAGATAGATAAAACAGAATCTAAAGTTATTTCTTTTTTTTTTAATTTTTTGTAAAAAACAATAGAGTTCTTTAAAAATATACAAAAAAATACATTAGTGTTACCGATATCAACAGTTAAAATCATAATAAATTGCCATATGTAAATTTAACAAGTTTATTTTCTTTTTCCAGAACAAGCGAACCTGAATCATCAATTTTAATAAATTTACCAGAAAACACTTCCTTGTCTTGCTTTACATGAATAATATTTTTTAAGTTTAAGAATCTCTTACTTAAATTTTCACTTATAAAACTAAAATTAGTCTGTTCAAAACAAAAAAAAGAATTAAACAAATAGTCTGTAAATTTCAAAAAAAAACTAAGTGGGTTAATGTTTGTGGAAAATTCTGAAATTGAAATTGCAGGATAACTTAAGTTTTTAGGAGATGAAACAAAGTTTATTCCAAGACCAATTAAAATATAATTAATTTTGGCACTTTTAATATTAGTCTCAATTAGAATGCCAGCTAATTTTTTATTATTAAGAAAAATATCATTTGGCCATTTAAATTTAAAATTCTGATCTGAATAATGATATTTTAAAGTTGTTAAAAGACACCATGAAACCAAAATATTAATTTGACCTATTTTTTTTACATCAAATGTCTTGTTAATTAAAAAGGAACAAGTTAAGTCTCCTTTTTTGCTAATCCAAATATTTCCAGATCTGCCCTTTCCAAACTTTTGATTTAAAGAAAACAAACCTAAATTAATTCTAGAAAAATTTTCTTCTTTGTCTAACCTTTTAATTTCATTATTTGTGTTAGCTAATGATTTGTAAAAATACAAATTAAAGATTCTTTTTTTCATCTTATTTAACTGCAAATAAAGACAAAGTAATTGATGCACAAAGATTCAAGAAAAACTGAGGATAAAAAACTACTGAAATGTTAAATGCTGCAAGTAATGACAATAAAAATTTGGATTGGTTATTTCTTATTATATCTAATTCATCTACCGTTTCGTCAAAAAACATTGCTTTAATTACTCTAATATAATAAAAAGCTGAAATTACTGAGGTCAAAACTGCAATAATTGCTAAATAAAATAAATTGTTATCAATTACAATATTCAAAATTATTAGTTTGCTAATAAAACCAGCTAATGGAGGAACTCCAGCCATAGAAAAAAGAAAAATTGACAGACACGCTGCCATAACTGGTTCATTTTTATATAAACCTGACAAATCTCTAATTGATGTAACATTGGAACCATCTCTTCTAATATTTAGAATTATTGCAAAAATTCCTAGATTCATTGTAAGATAAAAAATAAGGTATATACAAATTGCAGTGATTCCTTCTTCAGATCCAGGCACCAACCCCATTAAAACAAATCCTACATGACTAATTGTACTATAAGCCATTAATCTTTTTAAATCAATTTGTTTTAAGGCTCCTAAAGCACCAATAATCATTGATGTTATAGACAAAATAATTACAATCTTTCCCCAATCAATAATGATTTCTCCAAAGGGGAAAACAAGAAGTCTTATTAGCACTGAAAAAGCAGCAATCTTTGGTATAGTTGATAAAAAAGCTGTAACAATTGTAGGGGCTCCTTGATAAACATCAGGAGTCCACATATGAAAAGGAGCAGCTGAAATTTTCAAAGATATAGAAACAAGAATAAATATTAATCCAACTATTAAAATAATAGGTAAGTCTTGGCTGTTCATAAAATCATTAATATTTAAAAAACTTGTTGAACCGACCAAACCATATATAAGGCTTGAACCAAATAGAAATATACATGTAGATAAGCTACCAATTACAAAATATTTTACTCCAGCTTCAGAAGAACTAAATTCCTCTCTAGAAAAAGAAACAAGAATATATAACGTTAAACTCTGAAGTTCCATTGAAACAAAAAGTGATAATAAATCGTTTGAAGAAACCATAAACATCATACCAATCAAAGAAATTAAGATAAGTATTGGAAATTCTGAACGTTTTAGAGATTCATCATTTTCTACAATTAAATATAAAAAAACAACTAAACCAGCACCAATAAGAATTATACTTTTCATAAAAGATCCAAATGAATCAATCACAAAAAAACCATTGAATATTTCTTGAAAATGAAAAATATCTTTTAAAACAAAAAACTGGGTACATAAAAGTAAAAAAAGAGTTATATAACCAGTAACAAGATATGATTTTTTTTTTATAAAAGGTGATATTGCAACTAATAATATTGAACAAATAGCTAGGAATATTTCAGGTACAATAGTCAAGATTCACCCATTATAGTATAGAAATAGGATAAAGTTTAATAATTCTCTCAATTGAAGAGGTGGAAAAGTCTAAAATTAAATTTGGCTTGATTCCTATAAAAATTATTAAAAATATTAGTATGCAATATACTGTAATTTCAAAAGAATTAATATCATTAGCTTTCTTTTCTAAATAATCTTTAGTTGGTCCTAAAAAAATTCTTTTGTACATTAACAACATGTAAGCTGCTGCTAGAATAATACCTGTAGAAGCTAAAACAGAAATATAAGTATTTTTGCTAAAGGCTGATAAAAGTGTTAAAAACTCACCTACAAAACCAGAAGTTCCTGGAAAACCAATTGCGCCAAGTGTGAAGATTAAAAAAAATATAGAAAATTTAGGCATTACTTTGTTTAATCCTCCAAAATGTTCAATCTTTTTTGTTTTATATCTATTATAAATTGACCCAATTGAGAAAAATAATGCGGCCGAAATAATTCCATGCGAAATCATCTGCATTATTGCCCCATGAAGACCTTGAATATTAGCAGAAAAAATTCCTATTGTCACAAATCCCATATGTGCAACTGACGAATATGCAATTAGTTTTTTCATATCTTCCTGAACTAAAGCAATTGCCGAAGTATACATAATTGCAACAACAGATAGAAGATAGACAAAAGGAGTAAAAAATATTGATGCATCAGGTAAAATAGATAAATTAAATCGAATAAATCCATATCCCCCAAGTTTTAATAAAATTCCAGCTAATATCACTGAACCTTCTGTAGGAGCTTCCACATGGGCATCAGGCAACCAAGTATGAAAAGGCCACATTGGAATTTTAACTGCAAAAGAAGAAAAAAAGGCCAGCCATAACCACAATTGAATATAAAATGGAAGTGTATAATCCAAAAGTTTTGGAATGCTGATAGTTCCAAATTCTTGGTACAAAAAAATTATTGCTATGAGCATAAGAACCGAACCTAAAAAGGTATAAAGAAAAAATTTGTAAGCTGAATAAATTCTTCTTTCACCTCCCCAAAAACCAATAATCAAATACATAGGAATAAGAATTGATTCAAAAAATATATAAAAAGAAAACAAATCAATTGCACTAAAAGTTCCGACTAAAAAAGCTTCTAGCAATAGAAAAGAACAAAGATACATTTTCATATTTTTCTTACTTTGTGGAAAAATAAAAACTATTGAAATTGTGATCAAAAAAGTTGATAGAACAATGAAAGGCAAAGAAATACCATCAATGCCCAAAGAAAACATTAGGTTTTCATTATTAAACCATTCAAAAGAATTAACAAACTGAAAATGTGGAATTGATTTGTCAAAGTTATAAGGTAAATACAATGATAACAAGAAGTTAATACTGGTAGTCCATAGTGCCGATTTTTTCGACTGTTGGGCAAAATCATCATTTTCTGAGGACAATAAAATAAAAACCAAACCTATCAAAGGAATTAAAATTAGAATTGGAAGTATTGGAAGATTAATCATTAGAAAATATAAATAAATAAACTTAAGAAAAAGGTTAAACCAACAATAATTGAAAGTGCATAATGATAGAGGTATCCAGATTGCAGTCTAGAAACAACTAAACCAATCTTTCTTACAATATTTGAAATGCCATTAGGCCCTAAATTATCAATTAAATCAATATCTATAGATTTCCAAAAACCTTTGCCTAAAAAAAGAATGGGCTGGATAAATATAAAGTTGTAAAATTCATCAATGTACCACTTATTTGAAAAGAAGTTGTAGATTATAGATAGATTCTTTCTAAAAAATCTTGATAACTTTGTAAGTAAAAAATACAATAAGAATGATAAAATTAAACCTAACAAAATCATAAAAAGTGGCAGTTTTTTAATATAAATTGGTATACTTTTTAATGCATTGATACTATTAAGATCTTGATCAATAAAAACTAAACTTGACCACAGTGATATTGACTTTTCACCAAAAAATAGATCTTGAAAATACATTCCAAAAAAAGCAGAGAACACTGCCAAAATAACAAGAGGAACAATCATAATTACTGGTGATTCATGAATATGTGAAAAAACTTTCTCATCAGATAAATTTTCTCGATGAAATACATAAATAATCAGCCTAGATGAATAGACTGTTGTTAGAAAGACACCAATTATTCCCACTAAAAAAATAAAATCTTTTACAACAACTTCTTCTAAAAAAATCATTTCCAAAATAAGATCTTTGGAGTAATAACCACTAAAAAATGGTAGCCCTACAAGTGCCAGAGAACCAATTATCATAGTCAGATAAGTAACAGGAATTTTATTATAAAGTCCGCCCATTTTTTTAATATCCTGTTCGTCAGACATAGAATGAATTACTGAACCTGCGCCTAAAAAAAGCAATGCTTTAAAAAATGCATGAGCCAGAAGATGAAAGTAGGCAACAATGTAAGCAGAAGCTCCAATTGACATAAACATGTAACCAAGTTGACTACACGTCGAATAAGCAATAATTCTTTTTATATCATCTTGGAATACTGCAACAGAAGCTGCAAAAATACAGGTTAAAGCACCCACAATAATGATAATTTGTCTAGCAAAATCTGATGTTTCAATTAATGGAGACATTAAAATCAATAAATAAACACCGGCCGTAACCATTGTAGCCGCATGTATAAGTGCAGAAACTGGAGTTGGACCTTCCATAGCATCTGGCA
>CAYYMX010000053.1:0-9976 GCA_964473045.1 uncultured Alphaproteobacteria bacterium
GTATTTCTCCAAAATTGCCAAAAGTCAAAACAATTAAGTTTTTCTTCTGAGAGCCAAACGGCTCCTTTCGAACTTTTACCCATCTTTGATCCTGTAGAAGTGGTAATTAAAGGGCTTGTTAAACCAAAAACCTCCTCTCTAGATTCTTTTTTTATTAAGTCTATGCCAGATACAATATTGCCCCACTGATCAGATCCTCCAAATTGTAAAACACAATTGTGCCTTTTAAAAAGTTCAAGAAAATCATAAGCCTGAAGTACAGAATAATTAAATTCTAAAAAACTTAAATTTTGTTCTCTAGCTAATCTTTGTTTAATAGATTCAAGAGCCAACATTTTACTAACAGAAAACTTACTGCCAACCTTTCTCAAGAATGAGATATAATTTAACTTTCCTAACCAATCCAAGTTATCTACAATTATGGCAGAATTTTTAATTTTTGAATTGAAAATCAAAAACTTTTCAAAAACTTTCCTTAATTTTTTTTTGTTTTTGTTTATATCGTTTTCATTGAGAATTTTTCTAGTTTCATCCTTTCCAGATGGATCTCCTACCAATGTAGTGCCTCCACCAAGTAAAATGATAGGTTTGTGACCGAATTTTTGAAAAACTCTTAGAAGCATTAATGGTAATAAAGAACCTACGTGAAGACTATCAGACGTACAGTCAAAACCAATATATGCTGTTATTTGTTTTTTTAATTTTTTTTTCAAGATTTCTTCATTTGTGCATTGATTGAAGTAACCTCTTGTTTTAATAAATTCTAGAAAATCTTTATACATAGTTCTATTATATCAATATTAACAAATGGAAAAAAAAGAATTTTATTCATTAGGTATTATGAGTGGCACTTCCTTAGATGGATTAGACTTTTCTCTTATCAAATCTAATGGAAGAAAAAAAATTAAACTTCTATATAACACAAACTTTTCAATTCAAGAAGACCTTAAGCATGATATTAATCAACTGATTGAAAAATTCAATAAATTCAGTTTTAAAAAGGTCTTAAAAAGTGAGTTTTTTCATAGTGTTCAATTAAAATTCAATAATCTTATTTTAAGAAAAATAAAAATTTTTTCCAAAAAAAACTCATTTGCACTTTCGGATATAGATGTTATCGGTTTGCATGGAAATACTTTAATACATAATCCAAAAAAAAAAATTTCTCTACAATTAGGAGATGCAAGTTTTTTAGCTAATAAATTGAAGATTTTATTTGTTTCTGAATTTAGAAATAATGACATTTTTCTTGGCGGACAAGGTGCACCTTTAGTGCCAATTTATCATCAAGCTATTTTTTCTGATTATGGTAAAAATGTTATTGTTGTAAATATTGGTGGTATTTCTAATTTTACACTTTTAGTTGGAAAAAAAATTTTTTTAGCTTCTGATATTGGCCCTGGAAATGTTTTGATTGATAGTTTTTGTAAAAAAAATTTCAAATCTTCATTTGATAATGATGGAAAACTTGCCGCGAGTGGAAAAATTATTAATAAATATTTAATCAAATGGTGTAAAAAGAAATTTATAAAAAAACCAGCACCTAAATCCTTTGATAATTATTATTTTAAAACAATAAACTTTTTAAAACCTTCAACACAAAAAAAAGATTTATTAAGAACATTAACTTTTTTTACTGCAAAAATAATTGCTGACAGTAAGAATCTTTTTAATTTTGATTTAGATAAATGGATTTTTTGTGGAGGAGGAGTAAAAAATCTAACGCTAATAAATGATATAAATAGTTTGTTACCTGGAGAAAATATTTTGATTTCAGATGAATTAGGTTGGGATTCTTCATACATTGAATCCCAAGCATTTGCATTTATATCAATAAGAACGTTGCTTAACTTGCCGTCTTCTTATCCTAATTCTACTGGAACTAAAAAACAAAATATTTGTGGAATAATCTACAAACCTGATTAAATTTAAATACTTTTTATGTATTTTTTTACTTTTTCCAGGACTTTTAGTTCCATTTGGGTATAGAAATGATCTGAATTTTTTACAACTTCATGTTTTACTAAAATTGTTTTTTGTTGGTTTAATTTTGTAACAATCCCTTTGACAGATTCATTTTCAACTAACGTGTCTTTTTCTGCAGAAATAATAAGGCCTGATGCTGGGCATGGAGCTAAAAAATTAAAGTCATATTTTCCAGCTGGCGGACTAATTAAAATAAATTTTGGAATTTCTGGCCTTCTCATAAGTAGTTGCATTCCAACCCATGCACCAAAAGAAATACCACAAATCCAGAATTTGTCTGATCCTTGGTTTTGGTTTTGCAACCAATCTAATGCAATTGCAGAATCAGCAAGTTCACCTTCGCTTCCATCATGCTCTCCATCAGATTTTCCAACACCTCTAAAATTAAACCTGAGACTAGAGAATCCCATATCTGAAAAAAGTTTGTGTAATTTTAGTGGTAGTGAATTATTCATGTTTCCTCCGTGACCAGGATGAGCATGTAAAAGTAGTACCGATGGAGATTCTGCTTTGTTGTTATGAGTATACCTAGCTTCAAGTCTACCAATAGGTCCGTTCAATAAAATCTCAGGCATAAAATACTTGACTAAATTAGTAAGATATATTAAGTATACAGGTATATATTATATATTTGTTAATATGTCAAAAAAATTGTTTGATTTAATTGTTTCTGATTTAAGAGCTGCAAAAAAAAGAGATCCGGCAGCCAGAAATTTCTTTGAAATTTTTTTTACTTATTCAGGCTTTCATGCGCTACTAGTTTATAGATTTTGTCACATTTTCTGGAAAGTAAAACTAAAATTTTTTTCTAAATTTCTTAGTAATATCTGCAGAATGTTTACATCAGTAGAGATTCATCCAGCATCAGTTATAGGTAGTGGTTTTTTTATTGATCATGGTGCAGGCTTGGTGATTGGAGAAACTTCTAAAATTGGTGATAATGTAACTGTTTATCAGCAAGTTACTTTGGGAGGCATCTCTCCATCAGTTAATGCTAATTTGCAAAGAAACTCAAAAAGACACCCAACTATAGAAGATAATGTGATCATAGGCTCCGGTGCGCAAGTTTTGGGACCAATAACTATAGGAAAAAACTCTAGAATAGGGGCAAACGCTGTTGTGTTAAATGATGTGCCAAAAAACACAACATATGTCGGAATTCCTGCAAGAAAATTAGAAATTGTGAAAAAAAATGATGTTTTCAATCCCTATGGTATATCAGATGGAAAGATTGATGATCCTAATAAAAAAAGCATTTTAGCTCTTTTTAAGGAAATACATGAATTAAATGAAAAAGTTGTTTTTTTAAAATCTCAAGTTGAAAATGTCGAAAGATATGAGGTGACTAGAAAAATTACAAAAAAAGGAAATTATAAAACTAAGGGGAAAATTATAAAATGAAGTTAACTTCCAAAGGTAGATTTGCAGTAACCGCTCTCGTTGACTTGGCTATAAATTCTGAGGATAATAAACCAGTTTGTCTTTCAGATATTGCTAAAAGACAGGATATTTCCATTAATTTCTTGGAGCAGATATTTCTTCTCTTAAAAAAAAAAGGCATTGTTAAAAGTATTCGCGGAGCTTCTGGTGGATATTTATTTGATAGAGAACCCAGTGTCATAATGTTATCTGATGTTATTGATGCTGTTAATGAGGAAATTAAAATTACAAGGTGCAATGGTGGTGATATAGGTTGTGTTTCATTTAGAAAGAAAAGTAAATGTTTGACTCATAACCTTTGGAATATGTTGACCGGTCATATTTTTGATTTTCTGAATTCGGTTTCAATAGAAAATGTTAAGTCTAATTGTTATAACTCACTAATTACCAGAGCTCCTTTAGATAATTTTAATAATATTAATGAACTGAAACATTAGGGGCGTAATGAACAAAAATATTTATTTTGACTATCAAGCTACAACGCCAATTGATCCAAGAGTTTTAAAAAAAATGTCACCTTTCTTTGGAGAAATTTATGGCAACCCACACTCTAGAAATCATTCTTATGGATGGGAGGCAGAAGAGGGAGTTGAGATAGCAAGAGAAAATGTTTCTCAAATTATAGGTGCTAATCCTAAAGAGATTATTTTTACTTCAGGTGCTACGGAATCAAATAACCTTGCAATCAAGGGTGTTGCTGAATTTTATGGAGATAAGAAAAAACATATCATAACTTGTCTAACAGAACATAAATGTGTTTTGGAATCTTGCAGAACTCTTTCTGAAAAGGGCTTTAGGATAACCTATTTGTCAGTACAATCAGACGGATTGATTGATTTGAATGAACTTGAAGAGGCTATTACTCATGAAACATTACTTGTTTCTATTATGGGGGTACATAATGAAATAGGTGTAATTCAACCACTTAAAAGGATTGGAGAAATTTGTAAAAAAAATGAAATTTTTTTCCATACAGACTGTGCCCAAGCAGTAGGAAAAATTTATCTCAATGTAAATGATATGAACATTGATTTAATGAGTATCTCTGGTCATAAAATTTACGGTCCGAAAGGAATTGGCGCATTATACGTTAGAAGGAGACCCCGGGTGAGAATATCAGCTATGATGAGTGGTGGTGGTCAAGAAAGAGGTATGAGATCGGGTACTTTGTCTCCAGCATTGTGTGTTGGACTTGGAGAAGCTTGCAAAATAAGCTCTAAAGAAATGGAAGCTGAAAATAAACGTTTAACAAAATTAAAAAATATGTTCTTAAATGGTATTAGAAAATCATGTAAGGATATTTATATTAATGGTTCAGAAACAAATAGAATACCTGGAAACTTGAATTTAAGCTTTGCTTATGTTGAAGGTGAATCATTAATGATGGGAATTAAAAACCTTGCTGTTTCATCTGGGTCAGCTTGCACCTCTGCTTCACTTGAACCTTCTTATGTCCTTAAGGCGCTTGGTGTAGAGGAAGAATTAGCCCACACAAGCTTGAGAATTGGAATAGGAAGGTTTACCTCTGAAGATGATATTAAAATTGCAATCGATAAAATTGTCAATGAGGTAAAAAGGCTAAGGTCATTAAGTCCTCTTTGGGAAATGGCTCAAGAAGGAATTGACATTAGCAAGATAAAGTGGGCAGCACATTAATTTTAAAAAGGAGAAAAATATGGCATATAGCAAAAAACTAATTGAACATTATGAGAAACCGAGAAATGTTGGCTCCATGAATAAAGAGTCTAAAAGTGTAGGGACTGGACTGGTTGGTGCTCCAGCATGTGGAGATGTAATGAAACTTCAGATAAAAGTTGATGAAAAAGGTATCATTGAGGATGCAAAATTTAAGACATTTGGTTGTGGGTCTGCCATTGCTTCAAGTTCACTAATTACAGAGTGGGTAAAAGGTAAAAGCATTGATGAAGCTGATTCAATTAAAAATACTGAAATAGCTACCCATCTCGCATTACCACCAGTTAAGATTCATTGTTCTGTTCTTGCAGAAGATGCAATCAAGGCAGCAATTGCAGATTATAAGGTAAAAAATAAAAGATGATTTCCTTAACTTCATCTGCTGTCCATCATATTCGGCAGTTGATTTTGGCTAGAGATGTTAAGCCAATAGGAATTAGGATTGGGGTCAATACCAAGGGTTGTTCTGGCCTTTCCTATGCTTTGGAATTTGTGGACAAAGTTTTGGAAGGAGATGAAGTTTTAAATATTGAGAATATAAAAATTTTTCTAGACCCGAAAGTAACTCTATTTGTACTTGGCACGCAAGTTGACTATGTTGAAGGAGAACTTGAATCAGGATTTAAGTTTCTAAATCCAAATGAAAAAGGAAGATGTGGTTGCGGCGAATCCTTTCACATTTAATTAGAAAAAAAATTAATGGAAAAAGTAATTTTTTGCTGGCACTGTAAAAAAAGTACAGATGGTTTAAGTTTTTTTTGTCAGTCGTGTAATAAAATTCAAAAACCCTTCAAAATAGAAGCATATGATATTTTTGAATTAAATCAGGAATTTGCTATAGACAAAAATACTCTAGAAGAAAAATATCTAAATCTTCAGGCTAAGCTCCATCCAGACAAATTCATCAATTTTTCTGAAATTGAAAAAGATTATGCTACTAGTCATTCATCAAATATAAATGATGCATATAACAATCTAGTGAATGATGTCAAAAGATCCCAGACACTTCTTAAAGCTCTAGGTTATAATTTGGATAAAGAAGATAAATCTTTTGATGATAAAAATATTTTAAATGAAATTATGGAACTACAAAATGAATGCATGTTAGCTGAAAGAAATCATGAAAAAGTAAAGATAAAGAAAAAAATTCTAGACTTTATTGATAAGACAAATAAAAAAATTGATACTTTAATTAAATCAAAGTCTCTAGATGATGCACATACATTAACAATAAAACTCTCTTATCTAGAAAAAATTAGACAAAATCTGAGCAACAACAACTAGAACTATGAATTTAATAAATATTACAGAACCTCAAAATAAAAAGAGCTATCTTTGTATTGGAGTTGACTTTGGAACAACAAATTCTGTTTGTTCAATAAAACTCCAAAACAGTATCAAATATTTCAAGGACAAATATAATAAAACACTTATTCCTTCCGTAATATTAACTAATGACAACAAAAAATTTCTAGTTGGAAATGAAGTTTTTGAACAAATTGATTATTCGGAAGCAGTTTATTCAATAAAGAGGAACTTTTTAGACAATCCAGATAAAAAGAATTTTAGTAGTAAAAAAAAAAATAAAAAACTTTCTCCTGTTGATATCGCAAAGGAAATATTTGTTCATTTGAAAGAAATTTGTGACTCAAATCTAGATGATAAGGTTGCTGATTGCGTATTAACTGTTCCTGCGTATTATGATGAAAAAGCAAGATCAGCAATAATGAGGTCCGCGTTATTAGCTGGATTTAATGTAAAAAGATTAATTAACGAACCGACAGCGGCGGCATTTGCTTATGGGCTTGAGACTGGTAAGAGGGGAAACTATTTTGTGTATGATTTAGGTGGAGGAACCTTCGATGTTTCTATTCTAAAGATTAAGGATGGAATTTTTAAAGTTATTGGAACTGGAGGAGATTCGTCACTTGGTGGTGATGATTTTGATGAACTTTTTGCTAGAAATTTAGTAAAAAAAAACTTTAATATCTCTTTTGATGATTTAGAAAAACAAGAAAAAAAAAAGGTTATAAAACAATGCAAACTATTTAAAGAAGATCTGTTTATTGCTCAAAAGATTACCAGAGATTTTTTTGTCAAGAATACTAAAAAAAATATAGAGATAGATATTGATATACTAAACAGTTCTATTGAACCATTGTTAGACCAAACCATTGAGATTGCAAAGAAACTTCTGTTGGATTCTGATTTTTTACTTGATGATATTAATGGTTTTATTTTAGTTGGAGGGTCAAGTAGACTAGCTGCAATCAAAGAAAAAATTAAAAAAAATTTTGATGTCAAAATCTTTGATGACATAAATCCCGATTTGGTTGTTTCCCTTGGTGCCGCTTTACATGGTTATGAATTGTTAAATGGATCCGAAAACCTTCTTCTTGATGTTACGCCATTGTCATTAGGAATTGAGACAATGGGAGGGCTAATGGAAAAAATTATTTCTAGAAATACATCTATTCCAGTAATACAGGAGCAAACTTTTACAACCCATGAAAATGGACAGACCTCGATTAAAATAAATGTTCTTCAAGGAGAAAGAGAGACTTCAGAAAATAATAGAAGTTTAGGAAAGTTTATTCTAGATGGCTTAGAACCTAAACCTGCAGGGATCCCTAGAGTTAAAGTGAGGTTTTCACTTGATGCAGATGGTATTCTGTTAGTTACAGCTATAGATGATTCAATTGGTAAAGAGAATAATTTAGTTGTAAAGACAAATCACAATATCAATATTTTAGAAATGAAATCAATGATTGAATCTAGTATTAAAAATGCCAAAGATGATATGGCTCAAAGAATGTTAATAGAATCTAAAGTTAAGGCAAAAAATTTGATAAACGAGATTCTTGGAGTTAAAAAAGAATTAAATAGTATTAGTTCAAAAGATGATATCGATAAAATTAATAATCTTATCGATAAGCTTAATAAGGAGATTGAGATGAATGATGCTGACAAAATTAATAATATAATTGAAGAATTAAACAACAGTACAAAAAATTTTGCGCAAAAAAGAATTGATAAAAGTTTTTCTAAATTAGTTGGTAAAGATTTAGACTTTTCTAATGATAAGGATTTAGTATGACTAAAATTGTATTTGTTGAGTCAGATGGAATTGAAAAAATTGTAGATGCTCAAAACGGTTTATCTCTTTTAGAGGTTGCACATAAAAATGATGTAAATTTAGAAGGGGCATGTGAAGGATCATTGGCTTGTTCTACTTGTCATGTAATAGTTGAAAAAAAGTTTTTTGAACAACTTGCTGAACCTTCGGAAGATGAGGAAGATATGCTGGATTTAGCCTGGGGTCTTACACACACATCAAGGTTAGGTTGTCAAATAATAATTGATGATTCACTTAATGGAATGAAAGTTAAAATTCCAAGTGGCACAAGAAATATGAGTATTGAATAATGGGGCTTAAATGGTCAGATTCTAGAGATATAGCAATAATGCTTGAAGAAAACTATCCAGAAAAAGATAATGTAAATCTTAGATTTACAGATTTACATAACTGGGTTATTAATCTTAAGGATTTTGATGATGACCCAGAATCATCAAACGAAAAATTACTTGAAGCCATTCAAATGGCTTGGTTAGACGAAAGAGATGAATGAAAATTGATTATAAGAATTTGATCAAACAAAATAATTTACCCTCACCGGGTTCCAAAATTGTTGTGGCTATGTCTGGCGGAGTTGATTCATCGGTTACGGCTGCAATTTTTAAAAATGCTGGCTATGAAGTAATAGGTGTGACAATGCAACTTTACGAAGGAAAAAATAAAAAAAACTCTAAAACCTGCTGTTCTGGCCTTGATATTTCTGATGCACGTTCAGTATCAAAAAAACTAGGTATAAAACATTACATTATTAATTACAAAAGTAGATTTAAAGAATCAGTGATTGATGAATTTGTGGAAAGCTATTTAAATGGTGAAACTCCAATACCATGCATTAGATGTAATCAAACTGTTAAATTTACAGATTTAATTAATTTTACAAAATCTATTAATTCTTCAATTTTAGCTACTGGCCATTATGTAAGAAGAATTGAGAAGAAAAATACGATAAATCTTTTTCAGGCCAAAGATAAAATAAAAGACCAAAGTTATTTTTTGTTTGCAACTACGCAAGACCAATAAAAACTCTTGCGATTTCCACTTGGTCAATTCACCAAAACTGAAATTAGAGAATTAGCTAGCTATTTTAATCTAAATGTGGCGCAGAAACCTGATAGTCAAGATATATGCTTTATTCCAGATGGAAATTACAAAGATTTTATAAAAAAAAACTCTAATCAAAGCAATGGTCAAATTGTTAATTCTAAAAATGAAGTTCTTGGAACTCATGAAGGTATTTATGGATATACTATTGGCCAAAGAAAAGGAATTGGAATAGGGGGTATTAAAGGCCAAAACAATCACAATCCATTTTATGTTATTAAAATTGACAAACAAAAAAATCAAATAGTTGTAGGAACAAAAAAAGAATTAGAAAAGCACAAGATTTATTTAAAAGATATTCACTTAGTTTGCCGAAATAACACAAAAAAGTTTAATGCGAAAATTAAATTTAGGTCTTCTCAAGACAAAATTTCAGCCACTGTAAATATACTAAAGCCAGATAATGTAGCTATTGTTGAGTTGAATGAACCTGAGTCTGGAATATCCCCTGGCCAAGCTTGCGTATTTTATAATCGAAACGAATTGATTGGCGGAGGTTGGATAGTTGCAGGTGAAAAAAATATGTGTTAATAACACAATCTATTTTGGCGGAGTAGCTCAGCTGGTTAGAGCAGCGGAATCATAATCCGCGTGTCGGGGGTTCAAGTCCCTCCTCCG
>CAYYMX010000054.1:0-9744 GCA_964473045.1 uncultured Alphaproteobacteria bacterium
GAAAAAAGATTGGTTATTACAGTTGCACCCCAAAAACTCATTTGCCCCCAAGGGAGCACATACCCCATAAAAGCAGTAGCCATCATTAATAATAAAATTACAACTCCTAATATCCATAGAATTTCTCTAGGAGACTTGTAAGATCCATAATAAAGTCCCCTAAACATATGTATGTATACAATTATAAAAAACATCGATGCTCCATTCATATGAATATATCTAAGTAACCAACCATTATTGACATCTCGCATTATTCTTTCAACACTATCGAAGGCCATCTCGGTATTGGCAGTATATTGCATAGCCAACAAAATACCTGTAACAATCATTACAACTAAAATTCCAGAAGTAATTAAGATTTTTTGGAGTAGGATAGTCTCTCAAATTGTGATTAATAAAAGTAAAAACTGGTAAACGTGCATCAATCCATGACACAAGACCTTTTTTCTCTCCATTATTTAAGTTCTCCATACAATCATCCTATTTTAATAATATCATCGCTTACAAACTCATACGGTGGCACTTCTAAATTTAAGGGAGCAGGTCCTTTTCTTATTCTACCCGATGTATCGTAATGAGATCCATGACATGGACAAAACCAACCACCAAACTCTCCACGACTATCACCTATCTTTTGACCAAGAGGAACACAACCCAAATGTGTACAAACACCAATAACAACAAGCCATTTCGATTTTTTTACTCTAGATTCATCAGAAGCCATGTGTTTTAAAGAGTCTACATCAACTTGTTCAGCTTCATTTATTTCTTTCTGAGTTCTGTGTCTGATAAATATAGGTTTGCCTCTCCACATTACTGTTAAGTTTTGTCCTTCTTCAATTGGAGACAAGTCAACTTCTGTTGTAGAAAGAGCTAAAACATCCTTTGCTGGATTCATTGTATCAACCAAAGCTACACCTGTAATTACTCCTCCAGCTATAGCTAAACCAGTTGTAGTAATAAAAAGAAAATCTCTTTTTTCTTCGTCTATACTGGATTCTATTGGAGATTCCTCTACTTTAATATCATCTGTTTTATTTGCCATAATAGAAATTTATATTTCGGTATTGATTATAAATTATTATACTAAAAAATATATCTTAAAAAAAATGAAAAAAACTGAGTCTCAAAAAAAAATTTCTTCAGAGTGGTTTGCAACATTAAGAAATGAAATATGTTTTGAGTTAGAAAAAATTGAAAACAAAAATAATAAAGCAAAAATAAAGTTTTCTAGAAAAAAGTGGACCAGAGATAAAAATGGCTCTCAAAATCTAGGTGGAGGAGAAATGAGCCTTTTAAAGGGAAAAGTTTTTGAAAAAGCAGGCGTAAATATTTCTACAGTTTTTGGAAAATTTACCAAAGAATTTAAAAATGAAATACCTGGAACCGAAAAAAGTCCAAATTTTTGGGCTTCTGGAATATCAATTGTTATTCATCCTTTTTCTCCAAAAATTCCATCTATCCACATGAATACAAGGTTCATAGTAACTCAAAAAAGCTGGTTTGGAGGAGGAACTGATATAACACCAACTGACAAAAAATCCAGTGAATCTATAAAGATTGCCAAATATTTTCATAATGAATTGAAGCATATTTGTGAAAAGTACAAAAAGGGTAGTTACTTAAAATATAAAGATTGGTGTGATAAATACTTTTTTTTACCTCATCGAAATGAATCAAGGGGATTAGGAGGAATTTTTTACGACTATCTTAATTCACAAAACTGGCAGATGGACTTTACTTTCACAAAAAATGTAGGAATAACTTTTTTAAATACTTATAAAAAAATTGTTTTGGATACCATTGATTCTAAATGGAGTGCTGAAGATAAAAAGTTGCAGAACCTAAGAAGGGGGAGATATACTGAATTTAATTTGCTTTATGATAGAGGAACAAAATTTGGACTGGCAACAAATGGCAATATAGAAGCCATTCTCATGTCATTGCCCCCTAGTGCTTCATGGTGAGATTGATTTAATAAATTTCAAGCATTCATATTTGTTTTTCTTACATCCATTACGTACCCACCATTTTTTTGTTGCTGTTAAAATCTCACCTAACTTTGGGTTTTCCTTAAAGCCTAATTCTATTAAATCTTTTCCATTTATTGGAATTTGTTTTGGTTTAAATTCGTTGACTATTAAATAAAGATTTAAAAAAGTTTTCCTAGTAATCTTTTTTTCAATAAATTCAAATATTAGCTGATCAACAATGTTTTTTTTAGGATGAAAATATAATTTTTCAAAGATCTCATCATTAAGAAAATTTTTAAAATTTATTTTTTCTGACAATCTTCTTCTAAATCCTTTATCAATTTTATTTATAAAAATAAGTGAGCTTTTTTTTCTTTTTTTTCTATATAAATATTTTATTCTTCTTTCAAAACTTTCAATATTTAAAGATTTTTCAACTTTACATAATTCTTCAAATCTCTCTGAGTTAACTTTATTGCCTAGAGCTTTTTCTATAAAGTCATTTAACATTTTATATGTGCTTTTTTTAATAAATTTCTGAAGTAGTAATATTTTTTCTAATTCAAAAAGCCGCCTTTCTAAAGAAAGTAAACTTATTTTCTTAATATTTTTTTTACACGCTTCTAATCCTAGTTTGTCATATCTTTTTGAATACATTAAACTAAATCTAAAAAACCTTAAGATTCTTAGATAGTCCTCCTTAATCCTAGTTTCCGGATCACCAATAAACCTTACTATCCCTCTTTTAAGATCTGCAACACCATCGTGGTTATCAATTAAATTTCCTCTGGCATCACAATAAATTGAATTAATTGTAAAATCTCTTCTTTTAGAATCTTCTATTACTTTTTGTGTAAACTCAACTTTTGCCCATCTCCCATCAGTTTCAATATCTTTCCTCATTGATGTAAGTTCAATTCTGCATTGATTTAATATAATTGTTATAGTACCAAAATTCACACCAGTTTCTATGAATCTTATCTTCCATGATTTTAGTATTTTTATTAAATTCGTAACATTGATGTTAGTTACAAGGTCTATAGAAGATGAAATCTTTTTGCCTTGTATAAGATCTCTTACATTTCCACCAACCAAAAGCAATTTTCCACCATTTTTTTCTAAAATATTTTCTATTTCTTTTATTTCATCTAGTCTGAGACCAAGAGATTTTGCTTTAGAAGAAAAGTTAACTATTTTTTTCACTAAAAAAACCTGGTTTTACTTTTTTACCATCATATACGGGTGGGTGATACACTTTTGGTTGTTCTAATTTACTATTCACTATAAAAAATGTTCCAATCGAAAAAACAACACACAGGATTAGCCAAAAATTAAACATATGAATTTTTTTTTTAGCAATTTTATTAGTCCAATAAAAAAGTATTAGGAGACCGCATATGATAAACAAAATTAAAAATTTAATCACTATTCTTTAAGTTTAGGAATTAATTCGTATAAATTATATAATCAATGTTAAAAATGAAAAACTTTTAAATCCAAAAAAATTTCTAAACTTGTTTTTTAGTACAATTTTTCCTTGAAATAAAAAGGGCCTATTTTAATAGACCCTTTTTTGGATATATATTAAGATAAAATTTTACTTTTTAGTAAAATCAGGGTAAGAAATAGCGCCTAGCTCACTCATATCTAGTCCGTATTCCTCTTCCTCTTCAGAAGCTCTTATGCCAATGAAAATTTTTATTAAATACCAAAGTAAAAAACTAATTATTAATGTAAATAAACCATAGGAAACAACACCTATTAATTGTACTTTGAATAAAACATCAGGGTTTGTCCAAGCTACAATTAACGTACCCCAAATGCCTGCAAACAAGTGAGCAGGAATAGCTCCAACAACATCATCTATTTTAAACATATCAAGTAATTTCATTCCATACATACAAATTATTCCACCTATTCCACCAATAATTATAGCTTGACCCATACTTGGTGCAAGTGGTTCAGCAGTTATTGCGACAAGACCTGCAATAGCACCATTAAGCGTTGCAGCAATATTAGTATGGCTGTTTGTCAATTTACTAGTTATCATACAAGCTATAACACCTCCGGCTGCAGCAAGAGTGGTATTTACAAAAATATTAGCAACAGCGGTTGCATCATCACCCGAGCCAAGAGCTAATTGCGAACCACCATTAAAACCAAACCATCCTAACCACAAGATAAATACGCCTAAGGTCGTCATTGGTAGTGAGCATCCCGGTACAGTGCGAACAGAACCGTCACTTCCATATTTTCCCTTTCTAGCTCCTAACATGATAGCTCCTGCAAGAGCTGCCCATCCACCAACAGAATGAACTAAAGTTGATCCAGCAAAATCAGAAAATCCCATTTCATTTAACCAGCCACCACCCCATTGCCATGAACCAGTAATTGGATAGAGAAACCCAGTTAAAATAGCAATAAATAGGAAAAATGGCCAAATTAAGATTCTTTCAGCTAATGCACCGGATACTATTGATGCGGCGGTAGCAACAAAGACCATTTGAAAAAACCAGTCAGATGCTGCAGCATAACCTGTTTCAAGGTTAACTTCAGAACTTCTATCAAATAATGAAAAAGATCCCAAATATCCACCATCTACGCCATCATACATCAAGTTATATCCAATTAAAAAATACATAATGCCGGCAATTGAGAATAAACCAATATTTTTTAGACATATAACTGCTGTATTTTTGCTTCTTACCATTCCAGCTTCTAGCATACAAAAACCAGCCGCCATAAACATGACTAAGAATCCACAGACAAGAAATAGAAAAGTATTTAATATATAGGCAACTTCAGACGAAACAGCTGGTATCTCACCAATTTGATGGCCCTCAGCAGCAACACTAAATGAAAAAAACAAGATTGCTAAAAAAGCGAAAACACTTAAATAGTTTTCACCTAAAGGCTTAACATATATTTTAAATTTGTTAATATTCATATTTACTCCCTTCAATAAACAAATTAAGTTAAAATCACAACATGCATAAACTATGCCAGATCAGTATGTATCAACATATGTACTTGATATTACTGGTATTTTTACAATAATAAAATACAATATCTGCCTTTTTTGCCTATAATTTATGCAGAATTAGTAATGATTAATTACTAGACATATATATACAAACATTATAACGGAAGCAATCTGGAGTTTTTACGTATTTTTTCTTAGAATTTTTAAGATTTAAAAAAATGATTAACTAACATCTTTTTTGTTAAATAGAAAATACCAGCTAATAATTGCTGGGACTCCAACTAATACTTCTCTAATTCTTCTTCCAATTGCAACAGAAAAAGATATAGGACCACTAAAACCTAAATAGTCTCCTACAATTACAAATGCTAACTCTTGTATTCCTAAACCGGCTGGAATAAAAAATACTAGAGCTCTGACTATCCCAGTAAATGATTCCAAAATAATCAAATCTAAAAAGTTAGCTTGCACATCGATAATCCACAAGAAAATAAAAATCTCAAAGGCCCCACATACCCAAGCTAAAAGTCTAACTAATGTTGCAAAAGCTACTTTAAGTTTTTTAAAACTTAACTTGTACAAAAAAAAGTCAATCTTTAATAAAGTTAGTACCAACTTTCTTCTCAAACTAAATCTAAACACTTGAAAGATCTTCCTCAATAAAAAACGTATAAATCTTTTTCTTACCAACAAAATAAACAATAAACATGAGAAAAATATAAGAAGCAAAGACCAATAAAAATATGAAATATATTCTTCACCAATAAAATTTTTATCATCAAAAAATAAATAAACAAAGCTAAATACTGCCATTAGAAACAATGAAAAAGTAGCTACAGCCAAATCAGCAAAAACTGTAGAGGAAGCTTCCGAAGTTTTAATCCCTTTTTTAACAGATAAATAAATCCTTACAAATTCGCCACTTACAATGCCTGTGGGAAGAAACTTACCTGACGCTTGAGAAATCCAAGTTATCAAATAAGCCCAAATCATACTAAGCTTATTGCTATTAAGAAGTATAAACCAGCTTGCAGAAGTAAAATAAAGAGTAGGAATATGGGCAAGAATCAAAAAAAATAATTTATCTTTATTTTTCACAATGAGTTTTAAAGATTCTGGCCCAGCAAAAAAATCGTAAACCCAATAAATTAAAAAAATTCCAACAAGAAAAAAAAGAAAAAATTTAAGTTTTCCAATAAATTTCATTTTAATAAATGCTTGAATTTAATATTTTATTACATATTAAGTTTGGGGTATCTCTATCAACTCGCGGGTGCCATGAAAAAAAACTAAATCTTCTATAAAACAATCTGCCTTTGTGAGGTGGGTTTGAATAATCATAACTACTAATTGGTCTGTAACATTCTTGATTTAGAGAAATATAACCCAAATTTTTTTGTTCAGAAATATAAGTTTGCATACCCTTTTTCTTGAATTCTTTTAACTTTTCATCAAGTAGAAGAAGCACATAGTTATTAGAATTTTTTATAAAATGATTTGAATTTACTTTCCCATTAAAAAAATTATATTCTGCAAATTCATAAACACTGCAGGACTTAACAAATCGTGAGGCAATAAAATTAGAAACATCATGATCTTGATGACCACCTTCATAGGCAGGACAAAATATTGAATCAATTTTTTTTGAAATTACTATTTCAAATAATTTCTTATAAGTTTTTTCAATATTATCCTTTAATGTTCTTGATGGAATATTTTGAAAAAAATATTCGCCAACCTCAAGATATTTTACTGAACTAATCATTTCTTTTTTTCTAATTGAAAGTATTTTTTTATATTTTTTTTTATCCCATGGCCACATCAACTTTTCATCAATAATTCCATTTGTAAGAAAAAAAAGAATAACATTCTGTTTTTTTTGGTGAAATTTTTTAATTAGCGCACAACAACCAACTATCTCATCATCAGGATGGGGTATGACAAAAAGAATATTTTTCATTTTAGGAACTAGTTATTCTTTTCCAATTTTTTAAAAAATGATTATCAAAAACATCATTCCATGAGGTTTGGTTTATTCTACTAAGATTATCTTTTATTTTTAAAGTTTCTCTTTTATTTAATAACATTTTTTTTGTTATAGAAACCCATTCACTTAAATCATAATTATTTATAATGATTCCATCAAACCCACTTTTAGAAATTCGTCTACCACCTCCACTTGGACTAACAAGACAAACAGCATTGCATGCTTTAGCCTCCAAAACAACTTGAGGACCCGTTTCATATAATGATGGAAAAACAAATAAATCACATATATTACATAGAGAAGCAATTTGATTTTCATTTAAATAGCCTAAAATTTTTATTTTTTTTCCACCTATCTTTTTGCATTTTTCACCGTGAAAATCTTCTCCAGCTAAAATTGTCGTAATTTTTAATCCCATTTTAGAAAGCAACTTATGAATTTGTGACAATAAAAGAACACCCTTCAATTCATGAATTCTTCCAGAAAAAAAAAGTATTTTATCACCTTTGGGAATATTAAACTTTTTTAAAATATCTTTTTTTATTATTTTTTTTTTTTTAAAGATTGATTTATCTACACCTCTCTCAAAATTCTCAATCTTACAAGAACCAATTCTTTCTTTTTTTAGTTCTGGATAAGTCCACAAGTCTGAAACCATAACATATTTACAAGATTTACAATATTTAGCAATTTTTTGTCTCATTCTTACCTTTATTTTCTGGGAAATTTTGTATTTTTTTATAAATAAATTACTTACAAAATTAGGAAAAGAATTCAGAACCTTTTCAATATAATATTTTGAATATGAAGGGGTATCTGTATGGATTGATGTAGTTAATGGAATTTTCCAAATCTTAGAAGCTATTCTAGCTGTTTTAGACATTGTAAAAAACTGATCTGTAGTATGAATTATGTCAAATTTCTTTAACAAAAATAACAAGCCAAAATTTATTGGAAAAAGGTCAGTATAATCAGCATCAACCCCAATTACTCTCAAAATTCTTGATGATAAGATTGGTTTTAAAATTTTAAAATTAATTTTTTCAGAATATTTAATATTTTCTTTCTTTCTACCTAAAAAAAAAATAGTAATTGAAAAATTATTTATTTTATTTCTTAGCGATCTGCAAATTCTTTCCCAAAATTTCACATGTCCGCCTGACTTTTCAGTTAGTTCTAAATCAACAAGAATAGCAATATTCATAACAAGTTTTTTAATTAAATTAAGTTTTAAAAAAAATAAACATAAAAACTTATAGCAATTACAGAAATTAGGTTCATTACAAATCCTGTTTTCAACATAAATGGAATCTTAACCAAACCAGATGAATATACTATTGCATTGGGAGGAGTGGAGATTGGCATCATAAAAGCACAGCTAGCAGCGAGTATACTAGGCAAAGTTAAAATAAATATATTTAAATCATTGTTTAATGCAAAAGATCCAAGAATTGGCAAAAGTAGAATTGTCGTTGCAGTGTTACTAGTAAATTCAGTAAGAAAAGAAACAAAAAATGTAACGATTAGTATAATCAAAAAAATGTTCAGACCTCCAAAAAAATCTAAAGTATTTGAAATCTCGCTTGATAATCCAGTATTCACTATCGCCGATGCAAGTGATAATCCACCGCCAAAAAGTATTAAGACATTCCAAGGTATTTTTCTATGCCAAGCAGAATCGAGAATTGAAAAAAAACTTCCCCTACCTGGAAAAATAAAAAAAAGGACTCCTCCAAATATTGCAATATTTGCGTCACTCAACATAATTCCTAATGATAGATTTAATGACGATTTAAAAATCCATAAAAAGGCTGTTAAACAAAGTATTAATGTTGCTACTTTTTCTTCGTAAGAAAAGTTGCCTAAAGCTAAGTACTTTTTAAGAATATTTTCTTTTTTAATCTTTTTTGTGTCATTTCCTATTTTAAAAGAGAATATTAACCAAAGTGTAACCAACAAAAATATTGCAATAGGAGACACAAATAAAATCCACTCAAAAAAATCAATGTTTTGGTCATAGTTCTCACTCAAAAAACCAATAAATATAGCATTTGGAATAGTTCCAATAGGAGTCATCATTCCACCGATTGAAGCTGAATATGCAATAGAAAGCACCAACAATTTTTTAAATAATATATTTTTTTCTTTTTCAAAATTACTCTCAAGTATAGACTTAATAATAGGAAGCATTAATAAGCATGTTGCAGTGTTAGATAACCACATACTAAAAAAAGCAGTTGCAACTATAACACAAAATAAAAGTTTTCTTTTTGTATTTCCAAATAAAAGTATTATTTTTAATGCGATTCTTTCGTGAAGTTTGCTTTTTTCAAAGCCTAGTGCTAACAAAAAACCACCTAAAAGAAGAAAAACTACTGGACTTGCATATGGCGTTACTACTTGCCTTAGATCAATTTGTGTAAAAATTGGGATAACAAATATCGGAAACAAAGCAGTAATAGATATCGGAATAGCTTCAGAAATCCAAAAAAAAAACATTAAGAACATTAATTTAAAAACAATTAAAGAGTCTCCATCCAAATTATTTGCAAATGGGAAAAAGTCCAAAATTAAAAACAAAGCCAAACCAGAGATTATTAGCTTAAATTTTTTTAAATTTAATTTGCCATTAATTTGCATACCATCTTCTTTCTTCTTTGGTCTTGAATTTATAGAAATAAGTTACTATTTTTCGCAATATAATTTATGTACTGGTTCATTTTTTTGGCTGGGGTGGTAGGATTCGAACCTACGAATGCCGCTACCAAAAAGCGGTGCCTTACCACTTGGCCACACCCCAA
>CAYYMX010000055.1:0-9642 GCA_964473045.1 uncultured Alphaproteobacteria bacterium
TTGAAGTCCCTTCTATACTCAAAATATTAAATTTTGCAAGTCTAGATGATGAACAAATTGCATAAAAGATTACCATTGCCCAACTATTTTCAACATACAAAGATTTTGACCATAAATAGACTATTATAGCCGGTGTTACTCCAAAACTTATAAAATCAGCCAAAGAATCCAATTCAACACCAAAATTTGAATTAGTTTTTAGTAATCTTGCAATTTTTCCATCTATATTGTCTAGAATTGAAGAAAAAACAATCAATGAAACAGCAATTTGCCATTTATTTTCAATAGCAAACTTCATCGCGGTAAGACCTAGAGTTAATGAAACAAATGTAAATAGATTTGGTATTAAACTTCTTAAGGATAATTTTTTCATAAAATTTAGGTTTTTTAATTTTTAGTTTTTGTATTAAAGTCAGCAATAACTGTTTCACCAGAAATTACAGTCTGACCTTCTAAAACTCTTACGTTGAAGTTTGTTGGAACATAAACATCAACCCTACTCCCGAATCTAATTATACCATATCTGTCCCCAATTTTTACCGATTGATTCTCAGTTAGGTCACATTTAATGCGTCTAGCAATCAAGCCAGCAATTTGAACAACAAAGATTTCTAAATTTTTAGAAATTGCAATTTTTGCAATCATTCGTTCATTTTCTTCACTAGATTTTTCTAATGAAGCATTAAAGAAAGCTCCAGGTATATACTTAAGCCATGAAACCTTTCCTGAAACAGGTATTCTATTTACATGAACATTAAAAACATTCATAAAAATAGAAATTTTTTTCATTTTAACTACTTTTTTATCAATTAAATTTTCTGGACTATTGACTTCAGATAAAGATAAAACTTTACCGTCAGCAGGAGAAATTAAAATATTACTAAGATCTGGTAAGATTCTATCTGGATCTCTAAAAAAATAAATGCACCAAGTAGTAACAAAAAAACCTACCCAACCAAAAAAATCTGAGATCATTGATAAAATAAGAGAAATTACAACAAACAAAACTATAAAAGGATACCCAGCACTATTAATTGACGGTAAATAGTCCTTAATAGATTCAAATTCTCTAAAAAAACTAATTATTTTATCCAAATAGCCTTCTTGATTATTTTTTACCATTTTTATTGATCTTTAAAATTTGGTATATTAAAAACTTGACCAGGAAAAATTAAGTCAGGATTACTAATTTTTTTGGAGTTTCTTTTAAAAATTTCTGTATAATAAATACCTCCACCTAACGTTCTTCTAGCAATTCTCCAAAGACTATTTCCAGGTTTAACAACAAATGTTCTATTAACTAAGTCAAAGTCAAGATTTTTAAATTTATCTATTGAAATAGACACATCTAAAACTAAATTTTCACCTTTAACCATTGATGAAACTTTAAGATCAGTTTTTTCTAATTTACTAGGTAAGACAAATTTCCATAAACCACTTTTATTAGCATTTGTTTTTCCTAAAAGATTTGTTGATTGGAAAAAGGTTACCACAGAGTCAGGATTTGACCTACCAGAAATAACAATCTCACCTTGAGGCGAATAATCAACCAAATCTAATGACAATCCATCAATAAGGGCATCCTTTCCAATTATTTTAGGAATGTTTTGATTTGAAGAAGAATACTTCACAACTAATGGTTCTTCATTAACATTTTTTTCAAAAAAAATTATAATATTTTGATCTGAATAATGAACGTTATCTAATGAATCTACATGCTTTAAATTCAATTTTTTTATTCCTGGTTTGAGTGGAATATCACTAACCCAAATCCATTCACCATTGAGATCAGAAAATACTTTTGCTAATTTTTCCTCACCATCATAAATGAAAATTTCAATATTGGGTTTAGTCTTCCCAGCCATTACAACATCACCGTAGGGTGTAATTCTAACGATATCAAAAGTAAGTTCTGTCGTATCAATTTTCTTTTCTAAAATATTTTCTTCTTCAACTGTTTTTATATTTTCTTGTTCATCATTCATTTTATTTTCAACTTGATTAATTACTTCTTCCTTGAAAGGAAGTAAAAAGTAGAGGACAAGACCTATTGAAGTCAGAATGGAAAGTAAGAAAATTTC
Source organism: uncultured Alphaproteobacteria bacterium (assembly GCA_964473045.1). GTDB lineage: Bacteria > Pseudomonadota > Alphaproteobacteria > Methylaequorales > Methylaequoraceae > CAYYMX01. Next base: position 2,082 of record CAYYMX010000055.1, read on the forward strand.
TTTTTTCATTTTATTTATCTAAATAATAATTTAATAATATATCTAAAATTCAAATGTTCACCACTAAATTTATTTATTTAATACCAATTAACATAGGTATATTCTAAAGTTCAAAATCTGGTAATAGTAATGTTTATAAAAAGAATTTTAATTTGGTCTAATTTTTTAAGATAATAAATACAGTAATAAACTTTAGTAAATGACAAAAATATTAGTTAAAAATCCGATAGTTGATATTAATGGTGATGAGATGGCAAGAGTCATCTGGGAAAAAATAAAAGAAAATTTAATCTTGCCATTTTTAAAAATAAAATTCATTGAATTTGACCTACAAATTACTAACCGAGATAAAACTAATGACAAAATTACAGAAAAAGCTGCCAAAGCAATAAAAAAATATCATGTAGGTGTCAAATGCGCCACAATCACTCCTGATGATAAAAGAGTCTTAGAATATAATCTAAAAAAAAAATACCCATCACCAAATGGAACCATTAGAAATATTTTGAATGGTACAATTTTTAGAGAACCAATAATTATAAAGAATATTCCAAAAATAGTTCATCACTGGGACAAGTCAGTAGTAATTGCAAGACATGCTTTTGGAGATATTTACGGATCAAAAGAAATTAATATTAAAAAAAAAGGCAAACTTTTCCTAAAATTTGAAAGCACTGATAAATCTGAGACAATCGAAGAAACACTCTTTGAATTTTCTTCTCCTGGTGTTGGATTAGGTTTTTTTAACGTTGACAAATCTATAACTGACTTTGCAAATTCATGTTTTAATTTTGCATTAAAAAATAAGATTCCACTTTTTTTATCAACAAAAAACACAATATTACAAAAATACGATGAAAGATTTAAAAATATATTTGATGAATTATTTTTAGAAAAATTTAAAAAAAAATTTGATGACAAAAAAATTTCTTATCAACATAGATTAATTGACGATATGGTAGCTTGCTTACTTAAATGGAGTGGAGGTTATCTTTGGGCCTGCAAAAACTACGATGGAGATGTTATGTCAGATTTAGTTGCGCAAGGATATGGTTCATTAGGTTTGATGACTTCATTACTGCAAAGCCCTGATGGTAAAGTTGTTGAAACAGAAGCTGCACATGGAACCATCACCAGTCACTTTAGGCAACATCAAAATGGAATAGAAACCTCAACTAATCCATTGGCATCAATTTTTGCCTGGACTGGAGCATTAAAACAGAGAGCAAATCTTGACTCAAACTCAAAACTCATGTTTTTTGCAGACAAACTAGAATCTATTTGCATTAAAACAATTGAAGAAGGATTCATGACTAAAGATTTGGCTCTAATGGTTGGACCAGAACAAAAATGGATAACTACTAATCAGATTTTAAAATTAATCAGAAACAAATTAGAAAAATTAGTAATTAATTGACTTTTTAATAAAATTCTCAATTTCATTTACCTTTTTAGAATATTTGGCACCTCCCTGAGCAAGATCATTTCTTCCACCACCACCACTACCTCCTAAGAATGATAAAATGTCTTTTAAAATTTTGACTGAATTATATTTTTTTTCTAGATCTTCAGTTACAGAAACTACTATAGAAATTTTTTCTTTTTGCCTAACAAAAATTATAATGATTCCCGAACCAAGAGATTTTTTAATTGTATCTGAATAATTTTTGAGTTCTTTTGGTGAACAACTTAATTCATGACAATAAATTTCTAAATCTTTTAGTTTTACAATTTTTTCTTTTAAAAAAACTTGATTAGGCTTATTCTTATTTTTTTTTAAGCTTGCATGTTCATTTTTAAAAGTAGTAATGCATTCAAGTAAATTATCATCGGTCGCTTTAAAAATATTTTTTACTTTTGTCAAAATTTCTAATTTTTTGTTAATATATTTTTCTAATTCCTTTCCTGTAATAGCCTCTACTCGCCTAACTCCCGAAGAAATTGAAAAGTCAGCTAAAATTTTAAAGAACCCTATTTGACCCGTATTTTGCACGTGAGTTCCTCCACATAGTTCAGTAGAAGAAATTATTTTAGACTTTCTAGGACTTACCATAGAAACCACTCGAACTTTTTCTGGATATTTTTCTCCGAAAAGAGCAATTGCTCCACTTTCAATTGCCTTTTTCACTGGCATAATTTTAATTTCTGTCTTTAAATTTGATCTTATTGAATTGTTAACTAAATCCTCAACCTGAAATATTTGGTCTTCAGAAAGTGCTTGATTAGAAGTATAATCAAATCTCAATTTTCTTTCATTAACTAGTGATCCTTTTTGAGAAACATGTTCACCCACAACTTGTCTCAATGACTCATGCAACAAATGGGTGGCAGAATGATTATTTCTAATTTTTTCTCTTCTACCTGTATTCACTTCTAAGATATAATCTTTGCCTAACCCAAGACTTAGATTAGTTTGATCACAAAAGTGCAAAAAAATATCTCCATCAATCTTTTTTGTATTCAAAATTTTACAAATAATCTTATCCTCAACACTTTTTAATACACCTGAATCTCCAACCTGCCCACCAGACTCTGCATAAAAAGGGGTGGAATCAAAAACTAATATCAAATTACCAGAATTAGGTGGTACAGATTTCTTTTCAGAATTGTCAGAAATTATACATTTAAGTTTAGACTTATAACTAGTAAATTTGTAGCCCATGAAAGAGGTTTTTTTTGCTGAACTTTTTAGATCTAACAAAATTTTCTTTTCCTGTAAATTATTTACACCAACCCAAGAATCTTTTTGTTTTTGCTTGTTTTCTAGAACAATTTTTTCATATGCTTTTAAATCAAGAAAAATATTTTTTTCACTTAAAATTGATTTTGTCATATCAACAGGAAAACCAAACGTATCATAGAGTTTAAAAGCAATATCTGGTGAGAATGATTTTCCTTTTAATCTAATTATTTCTTCATTTAATAAATTCATCCCTATTTCCAAAGTTTCTGAAAATTTTCTTTCCTCATTCTCTAAGTTTTTTTCTATAAACGAACTTGATTTTAAAAGTTCATAATATACTTCTGAATATTTTTCACTAATAGATTTAACCAACTGATTTAAAATTAGTTTGCCCGGGGAAATTTTATAAACATGCATTAAAGCTCTTCTAATTATTCTTCTAAGCACATAACCTCTACCTTCATTAGAAGGTAGAATTCCCTCAGACATAAGAAATGTTATAGCTCTTATATGATCTGATATTATTCTAAAAGATGATAATATTTTCTGGTTTTTTCTAACTCCTGTTGTCTTTTCTATTTGACTAAAAAGATAGTTAAACAAGTCTGTATCAAAATTGTTTGTTTTTTTTGAAAGAACTGCAGTTATTCTCTCCAATCCCATACCAGTATCAACACATTGAACAGGTAACTGAATTAATTTTCCATTCTTTTTCTCATACTCCATAAAAACTAAGTTCCAAATTTCAACAAATCTTTCTCCATCTTGATTTTTTGAGCCTGGCAAACTTCCACTAAGTTTTTCTCCATTGTCATAAAAAATCTCACTGCATGGTCCACATGGGCCAATATCGCCCATAGACCAAAAATTATCATCTGAAGAAATTTTCAATATCTGGTTATCAGTGAATCCAGTAATTTTTTTCCAAATTTTTTGAGAGTCTAAATCTTTATTGTAAACTGTTATTATTAATTTTTTTTTGTCCAGCGAAAGTTCTTTGGACAAAAAGTCCCAAGCATAAATTATGGCTTGTTCTTTAAAATAACCTCCAAATGAAAAGTTACCAAGCATCTCAAAAAATGTGTGGTGCCTTGAAGTAAAGCCAACATTCTCTAAATCATTATGTTTTCCTCCAGCACGCAAGCACTTTTGAATTGAGACAACATTCTTATACTTAGGAGAATCTTCACCTGTAAACCAACTTTTAAATTGAACCATACCTGCGTTGGTAAAAAGTAATGTTGGGTCATCTTTAGGAACCAAGTTTGAAGAAGAAACAACCTTATGAGAGTTTTTTTGGAAAAAATCAAAAAAAACTTGTCTTATCTTATAAGATATATTTGAAGACTTGATCATTTAGTTTGTTTTTTTAACAAGCCGTTATATCTACTCAACTTCTTTTTCTTGCACATCAAGATCTTGATTTACTTCATCGTCAGTTATTGAGTCTTCTTTATTTTTTGATCTTATATTATTCTCAATTTTGGATGCAATGTCTATGTTATCTTTTAAAAAAATTTTAGCATTCTCTCTACCTTGTCCAATTCTCTCACCATCGAAAGAATACCATGCTCCAGATTTTTCAACAATTCCATGCTTAACAGCAAGATCTAATAACTCTCCAGTCTTAGATATACCTTCTCCATACATAATATCAAATTCAACAATTTTAAATGGAGGTGCAAGTTTATTTTTTACTATTTTTACCCTAGTTTGATTCCCTATTACCTCATCCCTATCTTTGATAGCACCTATTCTTCTAATATCCATTCTTACAGATGCATAGAATTTTAAAGCATTTCCACCGGTCGTCGTTTCAGGATTACCAAACATTATACCTATCTTTTGTCTGATTTGATTAATAAAGATTACTAATGCATTTGATCGAGAAATTGAGCCAGTTAGTTTTCTAAGTGCTTGGCTCATTAACCTAGCATGCAATCCCATATGAGAATCACCCATATCCCCTTCTATTTCAGCTCTTGGAACCAAAGCAGCAACTGAATCTATAACCAAAACATCAATTGCACTTGAATTGACAAGAGTATCTGCTATTTCAAGAGCTTGCTCACCATTATCTGGTTGGGAAATGAGCATTTCATCCGTATTAACACCAAGTTTCTTAGCATAAATTGGATCTAGTGCATGTTCAGCATCTACAAAAGCGCAAGTTCCCCCACTCTTTTGCGCCTCAGCAATGACATGCAAAGCTAAGGTAGTTTTCCCTGAACTTTCAGGGCCATAAATCTCTACAATTCTACCTTTTGGTAATCCACCTATACCAAGTGCAATATCTAAACTTAGTGACCCTGAAGAAATTGTATCTATATCAACAACATCCTTCTCACCTAGACGCATAACTGAGCCTTTACCAAAGTTTCTCTCTATCTGGCTAATTGTAGATTCTAAAGTTTTAATCTTGTCCATAAATATGTTCTATAAATGTTCTTTAATGGAAGTTAACATATATTTTGATAAAAAAAAATAAAATTAATATTCTTTTTCTTTATACACTTTTTCAAATTTTTCATGCAGTTCTTGAGCTTCTAGTGATAATGTTGCAATTGGCCTTGCCTTCAGTCTTTCCAGTGATATTGGTTCCATAGTTTCTTCACAGTATCCATAAGTTCCTTCCTCAATCTTTTTTAAAGCTTTGTTAATTTTGCTCAGAAGTTTTCTGGCTCTATCTCTAGTTCTTAATTCCAAACTTCTTTCAGACTCGATTGATGCTCTATCAGTACTATCGGGTTTGTTAGACGATTCTTTTAAATTCTCAAGTGTATGAGAGGATTCCCTCAATAGATCACCCTTCCAATCAAGTAACAATTTCTTAAAATACTTTAATTGTTTTGGATTCATAAACTTTTCATCAGATGATGGTTCATATTTTATTTTTGGATCTTGATTAATTTTTTTTTTCATTACTTAAATTATTTATTAATTTATGCAATATATTTATATCTGAAAAAAAATGAATCAAGAAAAATTTAAAAAAATTGATAAAGCAGTATTTCTAGATAGAGATGGAACTATAAATAAAGATGTCGGTTATTTATATAAGCCAAGTGATTTTCAATGGATTGATGGAGCTATTGAATCAATTAAACTTCTTAAAAAAAAACAATTTATGGTCATAGTAATCACTAATCAATCAGGAATTGGCAGAGGATATTATAAAAATGAAGATGTGAATATTTTACACGAATGGATTAATTTAGAATTAATCAAGCATAACACGAAAATAGATGATTTCTTTTTTTCAGGTGACTTACCTTCAGAACAAACAAGTTCCAGGAGAAAACCATCACCGAAAATGATAAATGAAGCAATTATTAAACACAAATTAGACCGTTCAAAATGCTTTATGATCGGAGACAAAAACACAGATATGGAATCCGCAAAAAATGCTAAGATAAAGGGGTTTTTGTTTAAAGGTAAAAATCTGCTGGATAGAATAGTTAATATACTAAAACAACAAAACTCTTAGCTTAGCATAACATTCAAACAGAACATATCCTTAAATCAAGTTTAGAAGATTTCACAATTATTTTTGACTAATGAAAGATTACACTCATTATTTCGTTACACATAGTGTTTTATTAGTGGACTACTTGGTGGACTACTATTTTTAGAAAAAATTCCATATAACTCTTATAAGAAAGGCAATAGAAATAAAAGATAATTTAAATTTACTGGTCCTAAAAAAAAACTATGTTTCCTTACAAACATTGGTTTATGTAGACTTTAATCCAAAATATAAAAAGATTAATAGTGGACTACTATTGACTTTATACTAAAACATATTTATATAATGAATAATGGGGAAATTTGCGTACAAAGAAGTATTACAAGTAAAAGGTTATCCACCGTCACTTAAAATAATAAAACACGGAAAATCTAGATTTTATTGGGTTCATTTTTCAACTTATATTGCATCTAAGGGAACTGTTAAAATCAGAAAATCAACTAAAACTGAAAATCAAAGTGATGCAATTAAATTCGCAAAAGACTTCTATGAAGAATTAATTGTTAAAAAAAGAATGGGTGATTTTCCAGCTGACAATACTTTTGCAAGATATGCTACAAAATTAATGAAGATGCAGGAAAACAAAGTTAACGATAAAACTTATTCATCTGACCAACTCAATAATGACAACTACAAATTGAAAAATGATTTACTTCCCTACTTTGCGGATACAGATGTTTCAGAGATTAATCACTCTTTGATTTCTAATTTTTTGAATGTTTTGACTGACAAAGGTTCAGGAAAGGGGTTAGGAATAAACTCACAAAAAAAATATCTAACTCTGATTAAGAAAGTTTTAAATCTTGCATTTGAAGATGGTCTAATTGATGAACTTCCAAAATTACCAGATGAAAAAAAATTACAGGTTAAAAATAAAAAAAGATTTGTTCCCTACCCAAAGGGGAGAAATGTAGACCCAAAAGAAATTGATGAAATTAAAAACCTAATTAAAACCCTTCCTTTAAAAAGAGACTTGCTTATTGAGTATTTACATTTAATTCAAGACAAATTTAGATGTATTAAAAAAAAACATTTAGCTGCATTATCTGAAATAATGAAAATCCCTTTTGCAGAGGCTTTTGAAGTGGCTTCATTTTATGCACATTTTGATGTTATTGAAGACAATGACACCGAACCTCCTGAATTAACCATCAGAGTTTGCGATAGCCTCACATGTGAGTTGAAAGGTTCAGAAAATTTAATCCAAAAATTGAATAAAAAATATGACTCAAATGAAGTTAGAATACTTAGAGCCCCATGCATGGGATTGTGTGACTATGCACCTGCATGTGAAGTTGGACATAACCACATAAAAGAATGCACAACAAGTAACATTGATAACGCTGTCAAAA
>CAYYMX010000056.1:0-9470 GCA_964473045.1 uncultured Alphaproteobacteria bacterium
AGAAAAAAGGAAAATCATTCTTTGCTAAAAAAAACAACGGTCCATGAAGTTAATTTATACCAAAAAATTTTAATATTTTTTTTCGATCCCCATCAAGTCTAGGAGACTTTTTAGATATTTTTTTATTTTTTACAAAACTAAATTTAAGAGGGTTTCCAGAAAGCTTAAGATTATCAATTTTAGAATCTTTATAATCTAGAATGATTTTTCTATCAAGAACCTGTGAATGATTAACAATATCTTTAATATTATTAACTAATGAACATGGAATATTTTTTTTTGAAAATTTTTTTATCCAAACATTAGATTTTTTTTTTGTAAGTTTTTTTTCTATTTTTTTACGCAAAATTTTCAAATTTTTGTTTCGATTAATATTATTCTTAAACATAGAATTATTTTTCATTTTTGAATCATTTAAACATTCGCATAATTTAAAAAATATTTTATTATTTCCAGCGGCTAAAACAATTGGACGATCTAAAGTTTTAAATAAACCAAAAGGTGAAATAGAAGGATGGTCAGTACCAATTGGGACAGGAACTTTTTTTTCAATAGAATATCTTGCAATAGCATTTTCAAGTATTGCTATTTGACAATCCAACATACTAATATCAAGTTTTGATCCAATATTTAAATTTTTTCTCCTTATTAGTTGAGATAAAATTCCAATTACACAAAAAAGCCCTGCAACTATATCTCCTATTGAAGTGCCTACCCTAACATAATCTTTTTCATTCTTACCTGTTATACTCATAATTCCTGACATTGCCTGAACAATAATATCATATGCAGGATAATTCTTTAGTGGACCTGTTTCACCAAAACCACTAATTTTAGCAAATATAAGATTTGGGTATTTTTTTGAAAGATAATTCCAAGAAAAACCAAATTTTTCTATTGTTCCTGGTTTAAAATTATCTACTAACACGTCAACTTTTGATAAAAGAGATTCAAATATTTTTTTATCATTTTTTTCTTTTAAGTCGAGAACTATACTTTTTTTTCCTCTGTTAAGCGAAATAAAGTAACCAGATTCACCATTAATAATTGGGCCAAACTCTCTGGAATCATCTCCTGTTGGTTTCTCAACCTTAATTACATTTGCTCCTAAGTCTGACAGTATTAGTGTGGCAAAAGGACCAGACAAAACATTAGTTAAATCTAATACATTCACTCCTGATAAAGGTAAGTCCTTTAAGGTAATATTTTTTTTTTTCACTCGACTAGTCTAAAAAGCTTGAGATTTTTATTTTTTACCATCAAAATAAATCATGAATTTTGATCTATTCAATGAAAAAAGTAAAATTCTAGTTAATGAAGCACAAAATAAAGCAATTTTACTAAATCATCAACAAATTCTTCCCGAACATGTTCTTATAGTTTTTTTTAATAACGATGATGAATTTGTTCAGGAAACTCTCAAAGAATGTAATTGTGATTTACAAAGTTTAAAAAATACAATTCAAGAATTAATTAATAAAATCCCCACTATATCTGGAGATAATGTAAATATTTTTTTTTCAAACAATTTAATTAAAGTCTTTGAAAAGTCAAAAATTTGCAAAGATGAATTTAATGACTCTTTTGTTTCCCCTGAGGTAATTTTATATTCTATATTAAGCATTAAAGAACTTGAAGTAACAAAAATTTTAGAACAAAATAATTTAAATATAAATAATCTAAGATTAGCAATATTAAAAATTAGAAAAGGCAAAACAATAAATAACAAAAATCAATCCATAGAAACCAATACCTTAAAAAAGTTTTCAGTAGATGTAACTGATTTGGCAATATTGGGAAAACTTGACCCTGTAATAGGCAGAGAAGAAGAAATAAGAAGGAGTATTCAAGTTCTATCAAGAAGAACTAAGAATAACCCTGTTTTGATTGGAGAACCTGGTGTTGGCAAAACAGCAATAGCTGAAGGTTTGGCTCTTAGAATTGTAAATAATGATGTACCAGATTCTTTAAAAAATAAAAAAATCATTTCTCTTGATCTAGGCTCTATTATTGCGGGAGCAAAATTTAGAGGAGACTTTGAAGAAAGACTTAAGTCCATTCTAAATGAAGTAAAAGAAAATCAAAAAAGTATAATTCTATTCATTGATGAAATTCATACCTTGGTTGGGGCTGGAAAGGTTGATGGATCTTTAGATGCATCTAATTTATTAAAACCAGCTTTAGCAAGAGGAGAACTTCACTGTATTGGTGCTACCACTTTAAATGAATATAGAGAAAATATTGAAAAAGATGCAGCTTTAGCTAGAAGGTTCCAACAAATTTTAATTGAAGAGCCAACGATAGATGATTCAATATCAATATTAAGAGGGCTAAAAGAAAAATATGAGGTTCATCATGGTGTTAAAATTCTTGACTCTGCTATTGTTTCAGCAGTTGAACTTTCCAAGAGATATATAAATGATAGGTTTCTCCCTGATAAAGCAATTGATTTAATAGATGAAGCTGCTGCAAGAATAAGGTTGCAAATTGATTCAAAACCCGAAGAACTTGACAGTATAGAAAGAAAACTGCTTCAACACAAAATTGAATATGAAAGCCTGAAAAAAGATAACGATAAAAAGTCTCAAGAACGAAATGAAAAGCTTAAAAAAGAAATTATAAAATTAGAAGAAGAATTTAAAAATTTAAATGAAAGATGGTCTCAAGAAAAAAATAAAGTTGTTAATATTCAAAAATTGAAATCAGAAATTGAAAACCACAAAACAAAACTAAATATGTTGCAAAGAGAAGGAAAACTTTCAGAAGCAGGAGAGCTTGCATACAGCGAGATTCCAGAAAAGGAAAAAAAACTTTCAGAACTAGAATCAAAAAGAGATCAAAATCAAATTTTAAGCAAATCTGTAACCTCTGATGAAGTTGCTCAAGTAATTTCTAAATCTTCTGGAATACCAGTTGAAAAAATGCTTGAAGGTGAAAAAACTAAACTTTTAAATATGAAAAATGACTTGTCAAAAATGGTTATAGGACAAAAAGATGCAATCGAAAAAATTTCTCTTGCTGTTCAAAGGTCTCGAGCAGGTATTCAAGATCCAAATAGGCCGATAGGCATTTTTTTATTTTTAGGACCAACTGGAGTTGGTAAAACAGAGCTGACCAAAGCTCTCTCTAAATTTATTTTTAATAATAATCAATCTCCATTTCGTCTAGACATGTCAGAATATATGGAAAAACATTCTGTATCAAAATTAATTGGTTCACCTCCTGGTTATGTTGGATATGAAAGCGGTGGAATACTTACTGAATCAATTAGAAGAAAGCCTTATCAAGTTATTCTATTAGATGAAATTGAAAAAGCTCATCATGACATCTACAATCTACTGCTACAAGTTTTTGATGAAGGAAGGTTAACTGATTCACTTGGAAGAACAGTGAATTTTAATAACACAATAATAATTATGACATCAAATATAGGAGCAGAACTAATGAATTTTTCTGAAGACCAAAAAAGTTCAATTGAGGTTTTTACGCAAGAAAAAATTCTTGAAGAAGTGAGAAAAAAATTCAAACCAGAATTCATAAATAGAATTGATGATATAATTATATTCAATCGTCTAAGCAAAGAAGAAATAAAAAAAATTATTGATCTACAAATAAATGAATTAACTACAATATTGAAAAACAAAAAAATAAATATCCTTTTAGATAAAAAAGCATTGAATTGGCTAGCAGATGAAGGGTATTCACCTTCATATGGTGCAAGACCATTAAAAAGAGTTATTCAAACTCAAATAATTAATAAGATTGCCACCTTGCTTCTAAGTAATAAAATTAATGAAGAACAAACTATAAATCTTTCCACAAAAGATAATGACCTTTTTTTTAAGTTATCATGAAAAGAGATATTAGTTTTATCGGATTAGGAGTCATGGGTAGCAATATTGCTTCGCACTTAATAAAGTATGCTGATTCATTTAATATAATTAATAGAAACTCTCTAAAAACAAAGAATTTTGTAAAAAAATTTAGAAAATTTAAAAAATTAAAAGTTCATAATACATTAAATTTATTTACCAAATCATCTAATATTATCATTAGTTGTGTTGGAAATGACAATGATTTAAAAGAAATTTACTTTAATCAAGACGGAATAATTAATAGTATTAATGAAAAGTCCATAGTTATTGATCATACAACAGCTTCAGCACAATTAACAAAAAAAATATATACAAATCTTAAGAAGAAGAAATGTTTTTTTTTTGATGCCCCAGTCAGTGGTGGTGAAATTGGTGCTAAAAAAGGAATTTTATCGATTATGATTGGTGGAGAGAAAAAAAAAATTAATAGTATAACAAGTATATTAAATAACTATTCTAAATCATTGATATATATGGGCAAATCTGGAAATGGTCAGCTTGCTAAAATGGTCAATCAAATTTGTGCTGTATCGATTATTCAGGGAATTTCAGAAGGTTTAAATTTTGCTAAAAAAAAAAAATTACCAATACAGCCGTTATTAGCAGCAATTAAAAGTGGAGCTGCACAATCATGGCAACTTGACAATAGGGCTCTTACAATGTGGAACAACAAATTTAATTTTGGATTCATGAACAAATGGATGCTAAAAGACCTTGACATAATTTTTGATGAATCAAAAAATACAAATATAAAACTTCCAATAACAAGAATTATTAGGAAATTCTATTCAGATTTAGTAAAAAAAGGGTTTAGCAAAGAAGACACTTCAAATCTTATTAGACTACTGAAATAATAGCTGTTAATCATTACTTTGAAGTACATTAAAAATCTTTTTTTTGAGAAGTTCAATTCCAAATCCAGAAGTTGCTGAAATCAAAATTCTTTTTTCGTAGTTTGTTATTTTTTGATTTTCTATTTTTAATAAATCTGCCTTATTATTTACTTCAACAATTCTTTTATCATTGGTCTCCAAACCAATTTCATTCAAAATTTTTAAAACTTCCTTCTTATGAAGCAAATTTTCTTTTTCAGATATATCTCTCACATGAATAATTATGTCTGAATAGATTATTTCATCCAATGTTGATTTAAAAGCATCTATCAAACTAGTTGGTAAATCTCTTATAAAACCAACAGTATCAACAAATAAAATATTTTTATCATAAAAATAACTTTTTCTAATTGTTGAGTCTAATGAGGCAAAAAACATATTTTTAGATAACACACTAGAATTTGTTAACTTATTAAATAAAGTTGACTTTCCTGAATTAGTATATCCAACCAACGAAACCACTGGAAGATTATTCTTTTTTCGACGATAACGTTGAAGGCTTCTAGAATCATTAATAATTTTAATTTTTTTTTTTAATCTATTAATTTGTTCAGTTAATTGTCTTTTATCTGATTCAATTTGTTTTTCACCTGGTCCTCCCATAAACCCCGCACCTCCTCTTTGTCTTTCCAGATGAGTCCAAGATCTAACTAATCTACTTTTTTGATAATTTAAACTTGCTAATAATACACTTAGCTTTCCTTCATTAGATTTAGCTCTAGCACCAAAAATTTCAAGTATTAAACCTGTTCTATCAATAATCTTAGATTTAATTTCACTTTCCAAATTTCTTTGTTGTATAGGTGATAAATTCGTATTTATAAAAATTAAATCAATATTTTTAATTTCTTTTTGTTTTTTTAAAAAAAAAACATATCCACTATTAAAATAGGTTTTAGGATTAATTTTTTCCAGCCCAACAGATTGAGAAAAAATACAATTTAGATTTATTGCTTCAACTAGTTTTTCAGCTTCTTCTAGAAGATTTTTTTTTGAATACCGTTTAATTTTTAAATATGGATGAATAACAAAAGTATCTTTTTCATTCATATTTGATCTTCAAGAAAATTTTTGTACAAATCAGTAAGTTTTCTAGTTATTTTTCCAATCTCTCCATTATTAATTAAAATATTATCAACTTTTACTACTGGTAAGATTCCTACCGTAGTAGAACTTAAGAAAGCTTCTTTACATTTCTTAATATCAATAACTGAAAATGGTTTTTCAATTATTGATAAATTGTTCATTTTAGCAATTTCTATAATACACTCTCTAGTCACTCCTCCTAATATATTATTATTTTTTGGATGTGTAAAAATTCTCGATTTACTATCAACAATGAATGCATTGGATGTTGATCCTTCTGTTATAAAATTTTTTTTTGTTTGCCAAACTTCGTAATAGTTCAATTTTTTAGCCTTTTGTTTTTCTAAAATATTTGGTAGTAAAGAAATACTTTTAATATCGCATCTTTTCCATCTTAAATCTTCTGATAACATGACCTTAACTCCATTATTCATTAGTTTGTCATTGTTTTTTTGAGGAAAAAGAAAAAACACAGCATTAGGTACTGTTTTTCTTGGAAATTCATGATTCCTCAATGAAGTCCCTCTTGTAATTTGAAGATAAACAAATCCTTTTTTCAGTTTATTTAATTTTATTAATCTTTTAAGAATTAACTCAATAGATTTTAAATTTTTGAAAGGTTTTATAATTTTTAATTCACTAAGTGATCTTTCTAATCTTGAAAAATGCTTTTTCACATTCATTAAAGTTTCATCTTTAAAAGAAATGACCTCATAAATTCCATCTGAAAAATTAAAGCCTCTATCTTCAACAGAGATATATGTATCATTTTTATGTGTAAAAGATCCGTTAATGTAAAAAATTTCCATTAAAAAAACTCAATATTAACCTCAGAAAATTTTTCAATCTCTTTTATAGAGCTTGGATCTGAAAAAATTATTAATTTATCATTAACTAAAATTGTAGTTGTTTTGTCTGGAAATAGAAGTTTTTTATTCCTAACAATACCTCCAATAACAACACCTTTAGGAATATTTAAATCCAAGATTTTTTTATCAGCAAATTTTGTTGTTGGTAATATTTCAATTTCCATTATTTCTCCTCGCTCATTTCCAAAATCATGTATCTCTCTAACTTTTCCTCTTCTAACATACTGAAGTATTGCAGATGTAGTAATATTTCCTGGGTTTATTAGAACATCAAGATTTAATTTTTTTGTAAGTTTTCTATAGTTAGGATTATTAACTATGGCAATAGACCTTTTACACCCTAAATCTTTTGCCAATAGTGAACAAAAAATATTAGCTTCATCATCATCAGTAACTGATAAAATTGCCTCGGCATTATTTGCACCAGCTTCTTTTAAGATATTTGAATCAAGTGCATCACCATATAAAATTGTATTCTGTTCAGACAGTTTCGATGCAATGTTTTTTGTCCTTTCTGCATTATTATCAATAATTTTGCAAAAAATATCTGGATAATCTGCTTCAAAAATTTTAATAAGATTTGAGCCTACATTCCCAGCACCAACAATTACTATTTTTCTATTTTCCTCTGATTTAATTCCAAATACTCTTAATGCCCTATACAAATCCTCATTTCTTAAACACATGTAAATATCATCACCAGGATAAATTTCCACTTTACCTGTTGGTGTAATTATTTCATTATCTCTAAAAACAGATAAAATTTTTACTTCAAGGCCAGAAAAAATTCCAGGTAACATTCTTAAAGGTGTATTGATTATTGGACATTTTTCATTGATTGACAAACCAATTACTCTGGCAATTTTATTTCCTAGATAAAATGAATCAAATGCACCTGGGGTATTTAATTTTCTAAAAATTGCTTTTGCAATTTCAAGTTCAGGCGAAATTATTGCATCAAGCTCAACTTTACCCTTAGAAAATAATTGTGAATATTTAGAATTTAGATAACCTGACTCTTTTATACGTGCAACTTTAATAGGAATTTTAAATAAATGATGACCTAATTCACACGACAAAATATTAGACTCATCCTTGTCAGAAACAGCAATAATCATATCCGCTTCATCTGCTCCTGCTCTTTCTAAAACTTCAGGCAAAGCCGTTTTACCACAAACACTTTTAACATCTAGAGATTGATTAACATGCCTTAGTAATGATTCAGATTCATCAATTATAGTTACATCATTGTCTTCGTATACAAGTTGCCTTGCAATATTAGAACCTACTTCATCTGCTCCACAAATAATAATTTTCATTCTTTAATTTCCACTTCAATTTTCATAGACTTAAGTTTTCTATATAAAGCTGTTCTTTCCATTCCTATATGATTAGACATTTTTGATATGTTAAAGTTATATTTGCTAAGGTTATATATCAAATATTTTTTTTCAAAGTGTTCTCTTGCATCTTTAATTTTAAAATTTAAAAAGTCATCTTGATTAAAATTAGAATTTTTTTTACCTTCTCCTAGAAAATTAATCATAATATCATGTATCATTTTTTTTGTTATAGTTTTAGATTCATTTTTGCCCAGCATTGACAAACACCACTCAATCAATCTTTTAAGCTGTGATACATTATCAATACAATTTTGACTTGAAAAAAAATCAAGTGCATCAGTTGAAAAATTTTTATAATTCAAATTTTTTTTTTTAATTATTTCATCTAAAAATATATTCACTAGATCACATATATCATCTCTTCTTTCAGACAAACTAGGTATTAAAATATTAGAAAAATTTAATTTTTTTAGCAAATCATCTCTTATCATTTTTGATGCTTTTATTTCTGATAAATTTAAATGAGTATTAGCTATTATTCTCAAATCAATTTGCTTTGAAATTATACTGCCTATTCTATGGTATTTTTTTTCCATTAATATTCTTAGAAGTTTTCCTTGAATTTTCTTAGAGATTAAGTGAAAATTTTTAATTAAGATGGTACCTCCATTTACCTCATCTAATATACCAGGCACTTCAATTTTCTGATTAATTTCTTTGCCAAAAAAATCAATCTCAAGTTGCTCTGTATTTTTTTCAATACAATTAATAGTTTTAAAATTTTTTTTAGATCTATTTGATGAATCATGAATAATTTTAGAAAGAAATTCTTTTCCTTCACCTGGCATCCCTGTTAGCAAAACTGATGATTCTGTTTTGCTAACTTTTTTAATTACATTAGAAAGATTTTTACTTGATTTAGAGTTGCAAACGAAATTTGACTCTGAATCTTTTCTTGTTAATTCAGAGATTTTTTCTTTTAACTTATAATTTTCCAAAGCTTTTTCAATTTTAAAAATTAGCAACTCACTATCAAATGGCTTTTCAATAAAATCATATGCACCTTTTTTTATCGAATTAACTGCGGTTTCTATATTTCCATGACCACTTATCATTATGATAGGAATAGAGTTGTTAATAGATAAAAATTTCTCTAATGTATTAAATCCATCTAACTTTGAATTGTTTAGCCAGATATCAAGTAAAACTAATGAGGGTTGAGTTGAATTAAAAGTTTTTAATGCTTGATCACTCGAAGTTGCATATTTGGACTCAAATCCTTTATCATTGAGAAGTCCTGACAATTGTTCACAAATATCCACTTCATCATCAACAACTAAAATATATTTATTTTTCATTTTAATTATATTAACTTTTAAATAATTTTATTTTTACCAATGCTCC
>CAYYMX010000057.1:0-9272 GCA_964473045.1 uncultured Alphaproteobacteria bacterium
GAAGTTTCAAGTTAGTGTACATTCTTCTGCTAAGACTATTCATAACGTAACTATCACAGATGAAGTTCATCAAAATTTAACTAAAAATAAAGTGACCAAAAAAGAACTTCTTGATTTTAGTTTTAAGTTTCTTTTGGACAGAGAGCCAAATACCTCAATTCTTTCATCATTTGAATTAAGTGTGATTTCAAGATACTTTCCAGAATATTTTGAAACTGTTAAGAATTGGTGCAACAAATAAAGTGTCTAATTTTTTGACTATTTAAGGTCTTGTTCTGTGCAATCTGTTCTAATTATTTATTATCAGACCTTGTTATAGTCTTATCTTTGCTTGTTGGTTTTTTTTTTAACAATAAATCGTAATAATGTACTTTATAATTGGAAGGTGTATTCTTGAAATAATGATTTAAAAACTGATTTTTGCGGATAAACTTTACTTCAAATTGATACTTACCAAGTAAATCAATAAATTTTTTGAGTGAATGAATTTTTATTGATTGTTCAATTTTTTGTTTTGATTGGATTTTCTGTATAGAAAAAAAATTATGTTTTGAGTTTATAAAAATTGTTCTTGAAAAATATAAATAACTTGTAGATTCAAAATTTAGTTGTTCTATTATTTTAAAAAAATTGCAAATATATTGTAATGTTCCAACTACTAGCATTAGTGAAATGCGTTCTTTTGGTAATCTTTCATTGAAATAAATATTTTGTTGGTTTGAAAATTGTTTTTTGCCAATACATCTTAATTTCTTGTTTTGATCAACAACGTAATAGTCAATTCTTTTTAACTTACTTTCATTAAATCTTCTAAATTGATAATAATTGTCACCATACCCTCCTCCTAAATCCAAGATTCTTATTTTTTCTTTCTTTTTTAACAATAACTTTATTGTAGAATTGAACTGATCAAGATAACCACTTTTGCTTATATGTTTTGTATATTCATTCCAAAAATTTTTTAATTTTGTTATTACATTATTTTTTTTTAAACTTTTTAATTCAGCATTTATTTTTTCATAATATAGGTTTGAATTAAAAAGGTTGTTTTGTGAATGAACAATCTTTTTGCTTAATTTTGAGAATTTGTAATTCATAAAGAGTAATTATTAATTCGTATTTTTTTTCATCCAATTTAATACTTTTTTATTTTAAATTTAACTAATAATTTTTCATAATCACTACATTTTCTTATTTTAACTATGCTATAGCTACGATTTTTTCTTATGAATGATAATCAGGAAATTATTTTATGTAATTTAAAATTTATTTTATTGGAACAAACTTAATATCTATGGTTTATATTTTCTAATGTTAAATATTGTTAGATATTTGCGACATAGAAGTTTTTTAAGTGATTTATTTATATGGAAGCAACTTGGTATTTTTTACCAAAAAATCATTTATTTACTTCCATTTAATTTTGTTATTAGACAAAAAATAACTAATAATTATCATTTTTTTTTGCATTCTAGATTTGCTTTTAGTGATTTCAAAAATTGGGGAAATAAACAAAATAATTTTTTTTTATTGTACTTAGAACTAGCCAAAAACGTAAAATGTTTTTTTGATGTAGGTGCTCATGTTGGTATAGTTACACTTCCAGTTTCAAAAGCAATTGGACAAATGGGCACAGTATATTCTTTTGAACCATCGAAAAAAAACCAATTTTTTTTAAATTATCATATAAAAAAGAACTATATTCAAAATGTTAAAGTAATTAATAAAGTAGTTTCATCCAAAAAAAAAAATAGAATTAAATTCTTTGAATCTGACCAACCATCAGGCATGAATTCAATTCTTCAAATCAAGGAAAAGAAAATTACCAATGAAATTTTTTGTGAAACAATTACGCTAGATGATTTTTGCATAAAAAATAAACTTTTGCCTGAAATAATAAAAGTTGATATTGAGGGAGCAGAAATAGACCTTTTATATGGATCTTTAAATTTAATTAAAAGATGTCAACCTATGATTTTTCTAAGTTACCATCCGTCGCATATTAAGAAGTTAGGTTATAAAAAAGACTTAATTTTTAAGATATTGGATAAAATTAATTACAAAATTTATGATAAAAACTTCAACCACCCCTTAAAATTAGAAAATTGCGAATATCTTTTATTTCCCAAAAATGCCAATATTGATAAAATAAAAAAATTAAATAAAAACTTATCAGATGGTTAAATATTTCATAACCAACAATAAAATTATCACTGAATTTTAAGTAATTAAACTTTAAAATAAAAGTTTGTAAAGTGTCTACAACTTTTTGCACGATGTTTTGTGTCATTTTCTGTTGAATGACTCTCTAAAACCTTTTGTGAGTCTGCATAAGCAAACAAGGGCGAACAATCGCCCCGCCCCCCCTTGCTGATGAGACTTCTGTGTCTCGGTTAAAGTTTTTAACCCCTTTATTTCAAGGAGTTTCTCAAAAAGTGGTTGTTTTTTACTCTTTTTTCTGCATGAGTTCTGCCCTAATTTTTTGTGGCACTTTCTTTGCAGTTCTTTTTGAATGAAGCATGTTGGAAAAATAAATTCTAAACACGGTATCTTTAATTTTTGTAACTCTGATTTAATCATAGGTGTATCTCTACAAGAATATGGAGAATTTTCTGAAATTGAACTATCAGTAATGGAGAAATTCATTAAAGATGGTGATATTGTTATGGATATTGGCGCAAATATAGGATGCTTCACGATACCATTTTCAAAAAAAGTTGGAAAAAAAGGGAAAGTTTTAGCATTCGAACCACAAAAATTTATCTTTAACCTTTTAAGTGATAACGTTAAGTGTAATAAAATAAAAAATGTCCAGATTTTCAATAATGCGATGGGATATAGTAATACATTTTTAAAATTAAATGATATTGATTATGCCGAACCAGGTAATTTTGGAGGTGTTGGTCTAGGAAAGAATTATGATAATTCACTATGTGTCAAAATTAAGAAAACAAAAAAATATAAAATTAAGACTTTAACTCTTAATGATTTTTTAAATTTAAAAAAATGCAACTTTGTAAAAATAGATGTCGAATTAATGGAATTAGATGTTTTGAAGGGAGGGGATAAATTTATCAAAAAATTTAGACCCATAATGTGGATCGAAAATCACACTGATTATCCAAATATCATTAATGATTTTCTTCTTTCAAATGAATATGATTCTTATTGGATGCCAACATGGTTATACAATCCCGATAATTATTTTATAAATAGTACTAATCACTTTAGCAAATGTTTTACATTTAATACACTTGCAATACCAAAAGAAAGTCAAGAATTTGAGATAGGGTTTTTTGATAAGGTATTAACCTCTAATTGTCGACCTGAGAAAGCACTTATTAAAACACTTTAGTGTGACTCCCTTGTGAGTTCTCCCTAAAACAAACAAGGGCGAACAATTGCCCGCCCTTGCCGATGAGACTTCTGTTGCCCGGCGTCTCATAGCCGCGCTAACTTAATTAATTAAGCAGCGAGTGCCATTTTATTATCGTTGGCATTTATAAGTTTTGGTCCGATAACGTTGGTACCATTCCGAGCAAAGTTTTGATTCTTCCCACGCACGTCGATCCTATTTCGCCCCCATTTTTTTTTGGTGGAGGCGCCGGGTACCGCCCCCGGGTCCGCTTCGGTTCGCAAACCAAACATTTATCGCTATAGCTGTAAACAGCAATTCTATAATATTAAAAATTAAAAAAAATTAAAGCCAATTATTTTAGTTTTTTTATTTAGATTTTAAAAAAAAATATTTCTTATGTTAGAGTCTACGAATGAAAAAAAATGTTGATTCAAATTCTTTGGAAATTGAAGAAATTAGAAAGAAAAAATTTACCACTAAAAGAATCACTGTAAAAAAATTAGAAGAAGTTTTGTACAAACCTTTCAAGGTTTTAGATCACGGTTTTATTAGAGTAATTGATTATATGGGAGATGATTCATCAATTGTTCAAGCAGCTCGCGTTTCCTATGGAAAAGGTACAAAAAAACTTAATCAGGACAAAAATTTGATTAATTATCTTCTGAGCCACAGACATTCAACACCATTTGAAATGAATGAAATAAAGCTTCATATTAAGCTTCCTATTTTTGTAGCAAGACAGTGGATAAGACATCGAACTGCAAATGTTAATGAATATTCTGCTAGATATTCGATATTAGACAAAGAGTTCTACATTCCTGATTCAAAAAATTTAAAGCCACAATCAAAAATAAATAATCAAGGAAGATCTGGTGAAATACCAATTCGAGAGAAAAAAAAATATATTAATTTGCTTAATGAAAATTCAAAGAAGAGTTTTGATAATTACAATGAATTATTAAATGTTAATAGTGATGGTGAAAGAATAGATTCTGAAAACTCTGGTGTTGCTAGAGAGTTAGCTAGAGTAGCCCTTCCGTTAAACACTTATACTCAATGGTACTGGAAGATAGACCTCCACAATCTTATGCATTTTGTGGCTTTGAGATTTGATCCTCATGCTCAGTACGAAATTAGAGTTTATGCAGAAGTTATTTTGGAGATTTTAAGAAAATGGGTTCCATTAACTTTTGAGGCTTTTTTAAAAAATAGGTTAAATTCCTTAACTATTTCATCAGACGGAATAAATTTTTTAAAGGCAAAATTAAGTAACAAAAAATTTGATGAAAAGAATATCTCAAAAAGAGAACTAGAAAATTTAAAAAATATTTTTAATTTTTAAGATTCTATTTTTACTTCTGACTTTGGAAGAGAAATTAAACTTTCTATCAGTTTTTCCGAAATGTTTTCAAAGATCTTAGAAGTACTGTTTTTTTCTCCTAAAGCCAATGGTTTTCCTTCATCACTTGATAGAGCAATTTTTGGTATTATTGGAATTTCACCTAAAAAATTTAAGTTTTGAGATTTTGCCTCATTTAAAACCCCATCTTTTCCAAATATAAATTCTTTCTTTCCTCCAATTTCTAAATAACTCATATTTTGAATCATTCCTAAAATTGGAACCTTTACTTTTTTGAACATATTAATTGCTTTTCTTACATCAATTAAAGATACTTCCTGGGGTGTTGAAATAATGATAGAACCTTTAATAGAAAGAGTTTGGCAAAGGGAAAGCTGGATATCCCCAGTGCCAGGTGGAAGATCAATGAATAAAAAATCAAGCTCACCCCATTCCACATCGTTATATAATTGACGAATAGCATTTGATGCCATGGCTCCTCTCCAAATAACTGCTGTTTCTTTTGGCAGCATATTGCCAATTGACATTGATTTTATGTTAAACTTTTCATACGGAATTATTTTTTTGTTCTTTGATAGTTCTGGTTTATTATATATTCCAAGCATTTTAGGGATAGATGGTCCATAGATGTCTGCATCAAGTAATCCTACCTTTTTTTTCTTTTTTTTTGCTAATGAAGTTGAAAGGTTTACTGCAATGGATGATTTGCCAACACCACCTTTACCAGAAGCAATTAAAATTAAATTTTTAATCATAGAATTGACATTAATTTAAAAAAAATAGTTAATTACAAAATAATTCTTTGCATCATTATAACAATTCTTATATAAATTATAAACATTTACAAAGGGTTTTAATGTCTTGGTCTTCAAATAATGATGAGGGTAGTCCTTGGGGCAAGAATAAGAATAAAGAAAAAGCTTCAGGGGGATATAATGGGTCTGGAAAAGGTTCTCAAGATGATGATTTTTTTAAGAACTTTCAGGATAAACTAAAGGATTATTTTCCAAATAAAAATCCAGGTAGTTTTTCACTTGTTTTTACAATTTTTATTCTAATTTGGGCTCTAAGTGGTTTTTATCGTATTGGCACAGATGAGCAAGGAGTGGTTACCAGATTTGGAAAATACTCAAGAACTTCAGAGCCAGGTTTACATTATCACGTACCTTTCCCGGTTGAATCTGTTATGCAACCAAAAGTTACTAAAGTTAATAGAATTGAGGTGGGTTTTCGGACATCTCAAACGCAATTTAAGCAAGATACAGCAATTCGACAAATTACCGAAGAAGCTTTAATGCTTACTGGTGATGAAAATATAGTTGATTTGAATTTCACAATCTTTTGGATCATTAATGATGCTAAAGACTATTTATTTAACATTAGAAATCCTGAAATAACTATTAAGAGTATTGGAGAAAGTGTTATGAGGGAAAAAATTGGTCAAACTCCGATTAATCCAATTTTGTCCGAAGGTAAATCAATTGTAGAAGAAGAAGTAAAAAACAAAGTTCAAGTGGTTTTGGATTATTACAAATCTGGCATTTTGATAACTCAGGTGCAACTGCAGAAAGCTGACCCTCCAGAATTAGTTATTGAATCTTATCGTGATGTTCAAAGAGCAAAAACTGATGAACAAAGATTAATAAATGAAGCTGAATCATATAGAAATGATATTATTCCAAAAGCAAGAGGACAAGCTGAAAGGAGAATACAAGAAGCAGAGGCATATAAAAAAGAAGTCGTTGCAAAGGCTCAAGGAGAGGCGCAGAGATTTTTGTCTGTATATAATTCTTATAAGTCATCTAAAGATGTAACAAGAGAAAGAATATACATTGAAACCTTAGAAAAAACGCTAGGTAAAATAGATAAAATTATTGTTGATAAGAATGCTGGTAGTGGTGTGGTGCCTTATCTTCCGTTGCCAGAACTAAAGAAAAGACTTTCTAATTCAAAAAACTCTACTAAGGAGTCTGTAGGCGATGAATAAACTCTCAATCTTACTTTTTTTCCTTTTATTTGCTCTATTTGTTATTTTTAACACATTATTTACTATGAGTGAGAGGCAACAAGGGTTGGTTTTACAATTTGGTGATCCAAAAAGAGTTATTCAGTCATCAGGTCTACATTATAAAATTCCTTTAATTCAAAATGTTGTTAGGTACGATAAAAGGATTCTAGAATATGACCTTCCAGTTGAAGAAGTAATTGCCGTAGACAAGAAACGAATGCTAATTGATTCGTTTACTAGGTTTAAGATAGTTGATCCATTGGAATTTTACAAAACAGTTGGCAATGAAAAGAATGTAAGAAATCGATTAAATTCGAATGTTATATCTTCGCTCAGAAGGGTTGTTGGTAGAGTTACACTTGATGAACTGCTTTCCGAGGAAAGAAGTGATATTATGGATAGAATAAAAGTTGAAGTTAACAATGAAGCAATAAGGTTTGGAATAGAAGTTGTAGATGTTAGAATAAGAAGAGCTGACTTGCCAGAAGCAAATAGTCAAGCTATTTTTGAAAGAATGATCAGTGAAAGAGTAAGAGAAGCCAAAGAATTTAGAGCAAAAGGAGCTGAAGCAGCTCAAAAAATTAGAGCTGAAGCTGATAAAGATAGAACAGTGATTCTTGCTGAAGCAACAAAGAAAAGTGAAATTTTAAGAGGTGAAGGAGAGTCTGAAGCAATTTCGATTTATGCAAATGCTTTTGAAAAAGATTCAGATTTTTATTCTTTTTATAGGTCAATGCAGGCTTATGGAAATGTTCTTGGAGAAGAAGGGACAACAATGATCTTATCACCAGATAGTGAATTCTTAGAATTCTTTAATAACTCCAAAGGATTAAAAAAATAGTAATTTGAATGTTTAAAAGTTTTTTTTACAAATTAAGTTTTTTTATAACTTTGTGTTTTGTAAATGTTTATGGAGAAAGCCATCCTCTTTCAGATGATTTTGCAGATTTGGTTGAAAAACTATCTCCTAGTGTAGTAAATGTTTTTACTGTACAAAAAAATGTTAATACCGGAAATAATCAACAATTACCTTTTGATAATATACCTCCTCAATTTAGAGAATTTTTTAAAAACCTACCTCCTGGTTTTCCATTCTCTCCACCCCCGCAACAAAATAGACCAGAAGAGGAAATGCCGCAGGCTCTTGGATCAGGTTTTGTTATAGAGCCAAGTGGATACATTGTTACAAATCACCATGTTATAGCTCAGGCAAATGAAATAAAAGTTAAGTTTCAAAATGAAAAAGAATTAAAAGCTAAGTTAGTGGGTAAAGACCAACTTACTGATCTTGCACTTTTAAAAGTAGAGTCAGCTGAACCCTTGTCATATGTAAAGTTTGCAAATTCAGATAAAGCGAGAGTTGGTCACTCAGTTATAGCAATAGGAAATCCATTTGGTCTTGGGGGAACTGTAACATCTGGTATAATTTCGGCATTCAATAGGGATATTAATTCAGGTCCTTATGATAGCTTTATTCAAACTGATGCTTCAATTAATAAGGGTAATTCTGGAGGACCTCTTTTTAACTTGGATGGCGAAGTTGTGGGGATAAACTCTGCCATATTTTCACCATCTGGAGGTAGCGTGGGTATTGGGTTTTCAATTCCAGCAAACCTTGCAAAACCTATTATTGAGCAACTTAAAAAATTTGGGAAAACTCAGCGAGGATGGCTTGGTGTTAGAATTCAAGAAATAACTCCTGATATTGCAAAAAGCCTTGGTTTAAAAAATGAAGAAGGCGTTTTGATTTCAATGGTAAACTCTGGAGAACCAGCAGAAAAAGCAGGTTTAAAGGCAGGCGATGTAATAATTGAATTTAACAATAAAAGGATTAAAGATGTTCGATCATTACAAAGAACTGTGGCGGAGTCTGCAGTTGAAAGTAAAGCAAAAGTAAAAGTATGGAGGAACAAAAAAACTAAAACTTTTACAGTGAAATTAGGAGAACTTGAAAAATTTAATAAAGTTGCAAAAGATGATTCGCAACAAGAAGAGAATGTTTCATCAGAGGAAATTGAGTTAGAAAATGTTGGAATAAGATTTATGGGTTTAAATAAACAGACCAGAAGTAAATATAAAATTTCAAAGAATGTTAGAGGAGTTGTTATTACTGGTGTGAAAAAAGATTCTTTTGCTTCTAATTCAGGACTAAATGTAGGAAATGTAATTTCACAAATTTCTCAAAAAGAAATAAGAAAACCTGATGATGTTAAAAAGATTATTGAAGATTCTATGGAGGAAAACTTAGAATCTGTCTTGATTCAAATTTTTCAAGATGGATTTTCAAAATTTTTAATTTTAAAATTAAAGTAATTTGTATCCTATAGCAATTCTTATTGGTGGGCCAACGGCATCCGGCAAAACAGAATTAGCCTTTGAAATCTCTAATGTTTTTCCTGCTCTTATAATTAATGCTGATAGTATGCAGGTTTATAAAGAATTAAAAATTTTAACTGCAAGACCAACAGATAGAGATATAAATACTATACCACATCATCTGTATGGACATATAAATGGTACGAATAGATATAATGTGGCTAACTGGT
>CAYYMX010000058.1:0-9035 GCA_964473045.1 uncultured Alphaproteobacteria bacterium
TACTATAGATACCTGACCTATACCTCTATGAGCAAAGAAGTTATTATTTTCGTATGTTACTATTCCAGTTGAATCTTGTCCTCTATGTTGCAAAGCGTGCAAACCTAGTGCAGTTAATTCAGATGCATTTTTATTGTTATAAATACCAAAAATTGCACATTCATCTTGAGGTTTTTTATTTAAAAAAAAGTATTTCACTGCTCTGAATTTTCTATTAAATAATCTAAGCTTTTTCTATCATTCTCATTATAAGTTTTATTTTTTTTATCAATGTGATTTTTCAATTTTAAGTGAGAATCAATGCTCTTTTCAAACAATTTATTGGATTTTTCATCAATTTCTCTTTTTAGTTTCTTAGAGTATTCACCTTTTGTATCCATTAGATCTAAAAATTTTGAGTTGGTTATTAATACAATAAAATTAATTTTAGAGCTTTCAATCCATTTGATTTTATCCCCATCATAAAAATAATGAAATGAAAATAAACATAAACTTACTAAAACATAACCTCTAATAGTCCCGAAAATAAACCCAAGGGTTCTATCTAACATGCCAACATCACTTTTTTTTATTGAATTAGAAAATTTTTTAGTAAAAAAAGATAAAATAAATAATGACAAAATAAATACTAAAACATAAGAAGTAAAAGTTGAAATTATTACATTGTTTATTAATTTATTTAAAGAATTAATAAAATTTGCAGCAAAAAAATATGAAGTCAGAAAAGAAGTGATCCAACTAGCTAGTGACAATAATTCTTGAGAAAACCCTCTAAAAAAAGCAAAGAAAGCTGAGAAGAGAATTATAGCAAGAGCCGAAAAATCAAAAATAAGGTAAGTTTCCAAAATTTTTCCTAAATTAAACTACTCCGTCAATAAATTTATTAAGTAGTAAGTTATTAGTTTTTTTTATTGTTCTAGCCTCTCCATACCAAAGAATTTTTCCATCTCTGATAAAAGCAACATTGTCGGCAAATTCATAAACACTATCCATATCATGAGTAACTGTAATTGTAGTTATTTTTTTTTCTTCAACTAATTTTTTTATTAATTTGTTTATTTGTCTGGCAATAATTGGGTCGAGCCCAGTTGTTGGTTCATCAAAAATTAAAACTTCTGGTTTTTTTAGAATTGCTCTAGCAATGCCAACTCTTTTTTGCATTCCTACTGAAAGGTCAGCAGGATATTGATCTAAAACTGATTTATTAAGGGCAACGTCTTTAAGTATTTTGGTGAAATCATTTTGTTTTTTTGCCAATTTTAGATTCTCCCTAATGGTTAAACTGTCAAGTAATGCAGAGTTTTGAAATAGAATTCCATACTTTGAAATATAATTATTTTTTTCCTTATGATTAAGTTCCCTTACGTTGTTAATATTTTCATATGAGATTACCCCATGATCATAATCAATCAATCCTATTATGCATCTTGTCAAAACTGATTTACCCGAGCCAGATTCGCCAATTATCGCTAAGGATTCAGATTCAAAAACTTTTAAATTAAGATCTTTTAAAACTTTTTTTTGTACAAAATTTTTTGATAAATTTTTGACGTTTATTTTTATTTTTTTCATAGTTTGAAGAAAAAGGATGTAAGAATATAGTTCATGATTAAAATTAATATAGATGATGAAACTACCGAATAAGTTGTTGATAATCCAACACCTTGAGCACCACCTTTTGCATTAAATCCATGGTAACATCCCATAAAAGAGATTATAAATCCAAAAACACATGCTTTAACCAGTCCAGAAAAAACATCGATGAATTCAACAAAATTGTATGTATTTTGTAAATAAACAGTAGGATTAAAATCCAAGATCTTAGTGCAAATAAGATAGCCGCCAAGTACACCAATAATATCACCAATAAAAACTAAAAATGGTAAAGATAAGATTCCTGCAAAGATTCGTGGTGTGACCAGATAATTATAAGGATTAGTAGAGAGAGTTTTTAATGCATCTATTTGTTCAGTAACTTTCATTGTTCCAATTTCTGCAGCAATGGCTGCACCTGCCCTACCAGCAACCATTAACCCAGCTAAGACAGGAGATAATTCTCTAGTAATAGAAAGTACTACTACGTTAGGTATTGCACTTTCTGCCGAAAATCTAGAAAAACCTGTGTAAGATTGTAAGGCAAGAACCATACCTGTGAAAATTGAAGTAAGTCCAACAACTGGTAATGAGTTAAAACCAATTTTTATTAACTGATTAAAAAAAATATTTGAAT
The DNA here is from genome assembly GCA_964473045.1 of uncultured Alphaproteobacteria bacterium. GTDB lineage: Bacteria > Pseudomonadota > Alphaproteobacteria > Methylaequorales > Methylaequoraceae > CAYYMX01. The sequence goes on from CAYYMX010000058.1 coordinate 2,231, forward strand.
AGAACTTTTCTGTTATCGAGAATCTTAAACATTCAAAAAAAAAATTAACTATCTTTCCAATAGAAAAAAAAAACTCAAAAATGAAATTTCCACATTTTCTAATTGATTCTAGAAAAGAATTTAAAAATTTTTCCATAGACTAGCCAATATAAATTTTTTTTACTCTATTACCAACATTATTTTCTTCTAAAATTAGAAAAAATTATTCAGTAAAAGCTGGTGAGTGGGCTAAATCAGAAAATTTTGTTGATGAACCACTAAAATGGAGTTTAACTTTTGAAATTGGTCCATGTCTGTGCTTGGCTATTATTGCTTCAGCAATATTATGAACTTCATCCATTTTAGCAGTCCACATGGAATGTTTTTCAGTACCTTCAGGAGGTTCAGTTCTAGCCAAATAGTATTCTTCTCTATACAAAAATACAACCAAGTCAGCATCTTGTTCAATTGCACCTGATTCTCGCAAATCAGAGAGTTGTGGTCTTTTTTCTTCTCTATCTTCAACTTTTCTAGAAAGTTGTGACAAGGCTATGACTGGAATATTTAGCTCTTTTGCTATAGCTTTTAGCCCTCTAGTTATATCTGATATTTCTTTCACTCTGTTATCATTATTATTTTTTGATTCGCTATTTATTAGTTGAAGATAGTCAACTATTAATAAATCTAACCCCTGTTTTCTTTTTAATCTTCTAGCACGTGTCCTAATAGAAGATATATTTAATGCCGGAGAATCATCAATAAACAGAGATAACTTTTTTAATTTTTCACTTGCTAAAATTAATTTGTTAAAATCTGATTTTGAAAGATTTCCAGTTCTTATGTTTTCTGAAGAAATCGTTGAAATTTCAGACATTATTCTTGTTGCGAGTTGTTCTGAAGACATTTCTAAAGAAAAGAATAAAACATTTTTTTCTTTTTTACTTAAATTTTTTTTTGTGCCATTAGCTATATTATGAGCAATGTTTGTTGCAAAAGCAGTTTTACCCATAGAAGGCCTACCTGCAATTATGACTAGATCTGATCTGTGAAGGCCACCTATTTTTTTATCAAAATCACTTAAGCCAGTTTTGATACCTAAAACTGCATCACTTTTTTTAAATGCTTTCTCTGCATTGTCAAGTGCTTCTAATAAGATATTGTTAAATTCTTGAGGGCCAGAAAGAATTTCCCCTTCAACTGTAAGATTAAATAGGCTTTTTTCTGTCTCTTCTATTAGATCATTATGGTTTTTCTCATCTACTTTAATGTATGAATCATTTACCAAATTAGTTCCTAATTCTATTAATTTTCTCCTTATAGATAATTCATGAATTAGTTCACCGTATTGTCTTGAATTTATGATGCTTATAGAATTTTCACAAATTTTTAATAAGTATCCAATACCACCTTCATTGACAAAGTCTTCATCGTTTTCAAGTATAACCTTTAAAGTGTTAACATCTGCTACCTGATCATTACTAATTAATTTTTTTAAAGCTTTAAAAATACTAGAGTTGAGCTTGGTTGAAAAATCTTCTGGGTATAGAAAATCTTCAATTTTTTCAAATGCTTGATTATTTGAGAGGATGGCACCTAGTAATGCTTGTTCAGCTTCATGATTTGTAGGAGGGGCTCTTCGTATACTTTCAATTTCACTTTTTAAGACTGTAGTTAGGTTCTTAGATTTATAATCATTTGACAACATGGGCAAATAGTAGCAAATTATAAATTTAAAGCACTAGTTTTTTGCCTGTTAATTAGGTGGATAACGTGTAAAACTTTTTAAAAAAAGTTTTTTGAGTACAAGTTAATTAAATATAGTGAATAAACTGATAGTAAAATAAAGGAAATCCATTTGTTTATGACAAGTTTTCTTTGGCTGAAAATAAAAAATATAAAAATACAGATGAATAGAAAAAGTACTTCAGAAAAAAGTTCCACTTTATTGTAAGAGAAAAAACCAAAAAAACTAGCTAAACCAAGTATTAGAAGAAGATTATATATATTTGATCCAATAATATTTCCAATTATTAAGTTTGTTCTTCCTCTTTTTATTGCAGCAATTCCAGTTGCTACTTCAGGCAAAGAAGTGCCTATAGAGATTACAGTTAAGCCAAGAAAAGAGTCTGTTATGCCGTAGTATTCAGAAATTTTAATTGAGGATTCTACAGTTAAATCGGCACCTACAAGTGTTACCAAAATAGACAAAATTGTTATAGGCAAACCATACATTAGTGGTTTTTCATAAGATATTCTTGAAAGAAAATTACTTTCTATTTCAATCTCTTCCACACCCTTTCTTTTTGCACCTTTAAAATTTGAAATTAAATAAAGAAAGAATAAGAGAATAAAAATAGCTCCAAAAATATAGTTAAATCTCGAAAACCAAAAAATTAAAAAAAATAATAAATGAATGGATAGATGAAAAATATTATCAAATTTTGGTATTTTATTTACAGTTATGTTTTTGAAAAAACCACAGAAACCTAAAATTAATAGCAAGTTTGCAATGTTTGATCCAATAACGTTACCAATAGATAAGTCAGGAGCTTCATTAACTACTGCTTCAATGGAAACAAAAAGTTCTGAAAGTGATGTTCCAAAACCTATTATAACTATTCCGATAACTAGTTCTGACAAATTATATTTTTTTCCTAAAGATATGGCGCTAGAAATTAAGATATCAGCACCTTTTACAACTAAATATAGTCCAAGTAAAAGAACTATGAATTGAATTAATAACATTAAAAAAAAGACAAATTATGCAAATTCACTTAGGGACTCGATTTGATTTTGTCAGATTTAGCTGTAGTTTTTTTTGATAATTCCTCTTTTGGTTTAGATTTAGTCTTATCAACTTTTGCATTATCTTTGCTAATGTTTGGTTCTTTGTTTTTGATTTTTTTTAGTTCTTCAGTATTTTCATTCGTAGTTTTTTGGTTAGAAATAACCTTTGGACTTAAATCTTTTTTTTCCTTTTCATGCTTTTTAGTGTTTTTTTCTTTGCTGATTGAAATGTTTTTCTTAACTTTTTCTTCTTCTTGTTGAAATTTTGCATTTTCTTTAGAAGTGGCAACATTCAATTTTAGATTACATATTACATCAGCATGTAGCTTAATATTAATCTCAAAAATCCCAATTTTTTTAATAGCAGAGTGAAGATTAATATTTGAAGGCTTGATGTCTATTTTTTTTTCCTTAAAATAATTTGAGATATCTCTAGGGCTAACTGAGCCATAAAGTTGGCCATTCTCACTTGCATTTCTTATAAAAATTATTTCTTTATCTGCAATGTTTCTTAAGACATTTTTAGCCTCTGCAATTACCTTGTCGTTCTTTTCTATTAAATCAGATTTAATCTTGGCAAAATATTCTTTATTTTCCTTATTGGCTCTAAGTGCTTTGTTGTAGGGAATAAGGAAGTTTCTAGCAAAGCCGTTTTTAACCTTTACTACATCCCCAATCTTTCCAAGTCTATCAAAACTTTCAAGTAATATTACTTCCATTTATCTTTCTCCGCTTGAAAAACCATCAAAAACATACTTAGCATTTCTAATAAAACCAACAAAAAAAACTAATAAAATCAGAAGATACCCTAAAAATATAAAAAGTAAAAATATTATTAATATTTTTAAATTAGAATTTATTTTTATCTTTTTTTGTGAAGAGATAAGGAAAACAATTCCGTCAAGAAAATAAATAAATGAAAAAAAAAGTGTTAAGTTTAAAAAATAGTATTTTAAGTCATTTTGAAAAATTGAAGAGATTAAAAAAAAGAAAATAAATACCCAAAAATACCAATTTGGAATTTTAAATTTGTAAAAAGAAAGAAAATAAGAGCTATGAAGTTTTAGTTTGCTGATAAGATATTTTGCAAAAAAATAATTTGAAATTATTGCTATTTGAATGAATATCAGATTTATCGATGGTAGAAGTTTTAGAATATTTCTAATAAGATAGTTAATATCAATTTTTTCATAAAAACTTGAATCTTTTATTGTGTAAGAAAATATTTCAGCTATTTCAGCTGTATTTTTAGTAAAATTAAACTCTGAAAAAAAGAAAAATAGGAATACAACTAACAAGCATGATAATGGCAACATATAATAGGAAAGTGTTTCACCTGTGGACATTTTTTTCTTTTCTTGACAAAATTTTATAAACCCCAAAAAAAGTAAAACCAGAAAAGATACTAAAATTTGGCTAATTATTAATTTTGAAGAAATAAAACTATTTTTTATAAAAAAATCTGAAGAATTTATTAAAAAAAAAAAACAAAAGGATAAAGTTATACTGTAAATACTCTGTTTAAAACTAATAACAATTGTGGCTAAAAGAAGTGGCAAAGTATTTAATATAGAATAAAATTGTGGAGAAATTCTAAAAAAGAGCAATTCTAGTATTACAATGAGTAATGATGCGTAGAGAGTGATTTCTATTTTATCTCTACCTAACCTCATTAATTAGTTTGATACATAAGGTAATAGAGCCAGGTATCTTGCTCTTTTAATAGCCTGTGAAAGTTGTCGTTGTTTTTTTGTACAGACTTGAGTAACTCTACTAGGTAGTATTTTACCTTTCTCTGTAGTATATTTTTTGAGCAATTCAAGGTTTTTATAATCAACTGGTGGAGCGCCTTTGAAAGATAGAGGGCAAGATCTAGTAATCATTCCTTTGGTTGAATTATTATCAAAAACCTTACTTTTCATGTTTTGTTTTTTCTCTATTTTTTTCATCTAATTGGGATGGTAAATCACTAACTGATTTAATTTTAATGTTTAGAAATCTTAAAAAACTGTCATCTTGTTTAACTTTAATTTGAATATTACCATAAAATTCAGATTTACACTCTGAATTTATCATAAAATAATAACCTCTAGAGTTTTTTTTTATTTTATATGAAAGTTCTCTTAATCCCCAGCTTTCTTTTTTTAAAATTTTGCCACCAGCATCTTCAATGGTTTTTATATATTGATTAAACTTGTCTAAAGCAATTTTTTCTGATAATTGACCACTAAAAACAAAAACACTTTCATAAATCATTTTTTCTCCTTATGGTTGGACTTTTATAAAAAAGAACAGCTACAAAATAGCAAGGTTATATTTTGAGTTTATATCACTTATATTGTAAATTGAAAAGAATGTTTACTATAAAATTATGAAAAAGTCTTTAATTTTTATTTTTCCTGGTCAAGGTTCTCAAAAAGTTGGAATGGGCGTTGATTTGTATAATAATCATCATATTGCGAGAGAGGTGTTTGATGAAGTTGATGATTGTTTAAATCAGAAATTATCCAAAATTATTTTTGATGGCCCAGAAGAATCTTTAAAGGCTACTAGTAATGCGCAACCTGCGTTAATGTGTGTTAGTATAGCAATCATCAAAATAATCGAACATGAATTAAAAAAAGATTTGAGTGATTTTGTCCAAATTGTTTTAGGACATTCACTCGGTGAATATTCAAGCTTGTGTGCAACTAAAGTTTTAAGTTTAAATGCTACAGCTAAACTTTTAAGAATTAGAGGTGATGCAATGCAAAATGCTGTGCGAAACATAGAGACAAAAATGGTTGCAGTTCTAGGATTAGAAATTAAGAAAATAGAGGATGTTATAAATAATACAAAGTTTTCAAAGGATTCTGTTTGTCAAATTGCAAATGATAATTGTCCAGGACAAGTTATTTTGTCAGGCACTGCTGATGCTGTAGATTTAGTTTCTAGTAATCTTAAGAACCATGGAGCTAATAGTTTTATAAATTTAAATGTAAGCGCCCCATTTCATTGTAGCTTAATGCAGCCAGCTTCAGAAATCATGACAGAAGCAATTAGAGCTACAATTTTCAACCAGTTGAGTACAAAATTTATTAGCAACGTGACGGCAGAATTTGAAGTAGATATAGAGAAAATAAAAAAATTACTTGTAGAACAAATTTGTTCAACTGTGAAATGGAGAGAAAGTATTATGCTTGCTGATCAGAACAATGCAGAAAATATTATTGAAATTGGTTCTGGAAAGGTATTATCTGGAATAAATAAAAGGATAGGAGTCAAAATGAAAATAGAAAATATTTCTAGGCTTGAGGATATAGAAAACTTTTTGAAGAGTAATAAGGACTTTTTATGAAAAAAAAAGTGCTGATCACTGGTTCAACAGGAGGAATTGGTAGTTCGATTTGCCAGATTTTAAAGAATAATTATGATTTGATTACTTTAGGAAGAGATAAGTCAAAGTTGTTTGAGCAAACAAAAGTTAACAAAAGTATTAGTAATTTTTTTGTGTGCGATCTTTCTAAACCATCAACAGTTGAATCGATTGTTGAAAAAATTACTAAAGAGGTTGGTACCATTGATATTTTAATTAATAATGCTGGAATTACAGATGATAGCCTTTTTGTAAGAATGAAAGAAGAAAGTTGGAATAAGGTTTTAGATACTAATTTAAAATCTAATTTTTTATTAACAAGTCTTATCTTAAGAAATATGATTAAACAAAAATGGGGACGAATCATTAATATTACTTCTGTAGTAGGTCACACGGGTAATCCAGGACAAAGTAATTATTGTGCATCTAAGTCTGGTTTAATTGGCATGTCAAAATCAATTGCATTGGAAGTTGCTAAAAGAAATATTACAGTTAATTGTATTTCCCCAGGATTTATTAGAACAAAAATGACAGAAGATTTAAATGAAGATCAAAAAGAGAATATTACAAAAAAAATTCCATTGGGTAAGATTGGAACTCCCGATGATGTGGCTTTTTGTGTGAATTTTCTAGTTTCAGAAAAAGCAAGTTTGATAAAAGAAAAAGAGTCAAAATATACTTTTG
>CAYYMX010000059.1:0-8949 GCA_964473045.1 uncultured Alphaproteobacteria bacterium
TCCTTAGGAACTTTTTGCATATATAAATTAAGTATGTCTGATATCATTCAAAATTATAATTCTATTATAAACCAAATAAAATTTTATAAAAAAAAATTTTCTAAGACTTCTAAAAACCCTAAGTTAATAGTGGTATCTAAAACTTTTTCAAATGAAAAAATTGAAGTAATAATAAATAAAGGTCATAGAATCTTTGGTGAAAATAGAGTTCAGGAGGCAATAGAAAAGTGGCCAGAGCTAAAATCCCAATATAATGATATAGAGCTTCATCTTCTAGGAGGGCTTCAATCGAATAAAATAAAGCAAGCATTAGAAATTTTCGATGTTATTCAAACAATTGACCGTGAAAAGATTGTACTAAAAGTTTTAAAACATCTTGAAAAAACTAAATATAAAAAAAAACATAGATTTTTTGTCCAAATTAATACTGGTGATGAATCGCAAAAAAATGGAATACAAATTAATGAAACAAAAGATTTTGTTAAATGGTGTTTATTTGATCAAAGGCTTAATGTTACGGGGCTAATGTGCATTCCTCCTGCAAATGATCTTTCATCAATTCATTTTAACTTGTTAAGTGATTTATGTGAAAAGTGTAACTTGAAGGAGACAAGTATGGGAATGACAAATGACTTTAAGGAAGCTATTCAGTTTGGTGCCACTTATTTAAGAATTGGTACAGGAGTTTTTGGTGCTAGAAAAAACTAGACAATTATCAAAAATGATACAGGTGAAATGAATTGTAACATTTCACAAAGCTTGCTTTGTTCAATGGCTATACATCCTTCCGTATAATTTTTTTTATTTTCAGCACAGTGGACAAAAATGGCACTGCCTCGGAATTTTTTTGTGGGATTTAAATTAAAACTCGTGGTAACGATAATGTTGTATAAATGATCTTTTCTATAAAGTCTTTCATGCAAATATTTGCCAGGTTTTTTTAAAAGACTATTATATTTTTTGTCCCTTGGGTCTGTAGACCAAATAAAGGATTTCCTTATTTTTATTCTGGGTATTCCGCAAGCAGGCTTTTTCGCTCGATCATTTCTAAAAAAAACTTTTTGGAATTTAAAAATGCCTTTAGGTGTAATCATATCACCTTCTCTAGTTTTTATGCCTATACCATTCTTTCCTATTTTACAGGGTATTTTTTCGTTTTGATAAAAAACATGAGTAATGTTTGTTTTACTTGATTTTTTTATTATTATGTTAGTCATTATCTAAGAATATGAAAAAGATTGAAAGCGTTCTAGCAATATTTAAAGAAAAAAAAGTTTTTTGTGAACTCTTATCGCTTTTGGGAGACGAAGGTTATAGGATTAAACATTTGCAAGATTTAGGAATAAAAAAACTAGATGCTAATTTTCAAATACTTATAGTTGACCTAGATTCAAAAAAAATAAAAAAAAATCTTATTAAATTTTCCGAATTGCACAATTCCAATGCGTATGTTTTTGGCATTACTAGCCAAAATGCGACTATGCCAAGCTTTGAAAATTTTAGAATTATCAGGACACCACTTATTTTTAATGAATTTTTGGAAAATGTTAAAAAAGTTTTAGATGAAAAAAAATTTAAATTTGAATTAATACAACTGGATGAATTTGTTTTTAGTTCACAAAAATCAATTTTGGTTAATAAAAAAAAAGAATTTCAGATAAATCTTACCGAACTTGAAAATAAATTTTTATCTTATTTAGTTGAAAAAAGAGATGGAGCAACAAAATCTGATATTTTAAAGAATGTTTGGGGTCATAACAGCCAGTTAAATACCCATACACTTGAATCGCTTATTTACAGACTTCGGAGAAAGATTGAAAAAGATCCAAATAAGCCAAAACTTTTGATACAAATTAAAAAAAAGTATTTTATGAATTGCGAAGCTAAAAATTAATTTCTAAAAATTTGACTTCGTGGATCCTCTGCCTGTATATCAAAGTTTGCAGAGCTTATATTGTCGTTAAAATTTAGATTGCTTAGCAAAACTTCAGTTTTAGTGTTGTCACTCCTAAATACGGTCCATTTTTTCATTTCAAATGGTCTTTTCTCAAAAATTATCTCGACAAAACCTTTATTAGAAAATTTTTCTTCAGTTAACTTTATTTGGATTTTGTTCTCTCCTTCTTTTAGACTTATTACGTCCAATGTTTCTGAATTAAAGTTTTTAAATAACAGAAGTTTAACAGGTACATCATCAAGTTTATAAAAAACAATATTTTTTAGTTTTTTGTTTATTGTAGCAATTTTTTTCCCATCACCAATTATTAGCAATGGGATTTCTTTGTATTCGATTCTAACTTTTCCAGGTCTAAGAATTATAATGTTTCCAGTCAAAATATCACCATTATTATTTATTTGAATAAAATTCGATTTCATAGAATGAAAACTTTCAAGATAATCAAAAATTTTCTCAACATTTGCTTCGCTATAAGATATTTTAAAAAACAAAAAACAAAAAATTACAAATTTGATACGAAGATACTTAATCATGATATTATTATAACTATGAGAATTAGAAGTTTAAGTTTAAAGATTTATTTAATCGTTTTAATTACTTTAGCTCTAGGAGGTTGTCAAATAAACCAGAAAATTAGTTCTTTAAAACAAGATTTACTAAAAACCAATGAAATGGTTAAAGAAAACACACAAAAAAAGGAAATTAAAGAACTAAAAGAGGAAGAAGAAAAAAATAATGATGTTAATTTTGAAACAGTGGTGAGTGATGATCCAGAAAAAGGATCAAAAGACGGAAGGTCTGATTTTCTTGAACTAAACAAACCCAGAAAGGAAGAGAGTCAAATCACAACATTTTTCTCAAAACTTTTTGGTCCAGAGGAGTTACCTAAAGGCAATTCTCAGCCAGAAAATTTACGAGAATCTGAACTAAATCTGCAAGTAAAAGATAAGGAAGAAAAAAGCGAGGAGATTTCAGGTCATCTTAGAGTTGAGACAGAGGTAGAAGATGAAACTAAAAAAAGTGATACCAATTTTAAAACTCTTAAAGCTGATAATTCTGAAAAGCTTAAAGAGGATAATTTTGGTTTTCTTGAATTAAACAAACCCAGAAAAGAAGAGAGTCAAATCACAACATTTTTCTCAAAAATTTTTGGTCCTAAAGAAGACCCAACGAAAGTTGGTATTAAACCTGAAAATTTTGAAGAGTCTATACCAAATATAGAAAAAAAAGAGAACATCAATGCTACAACTGTTAATGAAACGAAATCAAAAAAAACATTTAAACCAAGGTTGGAGCCAAAACTAGATATCAAAGATCTTGAGCCTGTTGTGGATTTAGACGAAGATAGAAGTAATAAAGAAATTGGACAAAGTGAAAATACACAAAATTTAAAAAACGAAAAAACAGTTTTTTTCCAACTAAAAAAACCCTTGCAAAAAACTCGTAAAGAAAGAATTACCAAAAAAAATAATCTTGTAGGTCTTTTAGTACCCCTTACTGGCAGCAAAAAGTCTGCTGGCGAATTAGTGGTTAATACCCTGCGTTATAATATTTTAAAAAATCCAACAGATTTGATTTTTAGAATTTACGATACAAAGGGCACTCCTGCAGGAGCGATAAAGGGTGCACAAAAAGCCATTGATGAAGATGTCAATGTTTTTATAGGCCCAATTTTTTCTGATGAAACTAAGCAAATAAGGGATGCTTTTAAAAGTCGCTCAACAATTTTTTTTAGTCTTTCAACAGATACGTCAAATAATTCAGAAAATGTTATTATTACTGGCCAAAGTCCAGAAAACCAAATTACCTGTATTACTCAAGATATAATTTTTCAAGAAAAAAAGAATGTTCTTTTAATTTTTCACGATGGGAAATACGGTGAGATCGTAAAAAAAAGTTTATTTGATAATATTAAGGAAAAAAATTACTTTGATTTAATTCAAATTGAATTTTTTGAAATTCTGGAAAATGACAATTTAAATGAAAAAATAAAGGTTTTAAGTAATTTTCAAAATAGAAAAAATCAGCTTGAGAATAAAATTAAAAGTATTAAAAAAGATAAAAATCTATCGGCTCAAGAGAAAAGATTCGAGCTCAAAAAACTGGACAAAAGATTAACATTAGGTGATCTTCCATTTGATGCAATAATTATTGCTTCAGAAGGAAACAAGCTTCTTGAGATCCTTTCTCACCTAGCTTTTTATGATATTAATACTAAAAATACTTTAATATATGGAACCGGACTATGGGAAAATACGGAGAAAAAAGAAACTGTTTACGAAAATAGTTTTTTTGCTACAGATATAAAAAGCCCTTCAACTGAATTTGTCCAGGATTACAAAATAAATTTTTCCAAAAGTCCACCAACAGCAATCTTTCATCTTGCTGACTTGATAGAATTTGTTAAGGATTTTAAGAGATCTGAACTTTCTTATCCCGAGGGAAAAATTTATAACGGTAAATTTAGTAATAGTGTTCTTAAGGATGGTCTCTTCTTGCGTGAAGTATATATAAAAAAAATCAATAAAAATTCACTGAATAATATTACTAGTTGTTCAACAGATGTTCTTTAGCTAATTTTTTAAAAGCTTCATATCTATGGTCAATCAATATTTTTTCGGAGTGTAGCATTTGTCCAAAAGTCTTTTTGTAGTTTCTTGGAATAAAGAATGGGTCGTATCCAAATCCATTTTTTCCTGCAGGAGGCCAAGTTATTTCCCCTTTCACCTCTCCGGTGTAAAAATTTAAATCTCCGTTTGTCCACCTAATTGCTATGGTGCAATAAAATTTAGCACAGTAGTCAGGATTTTTTTTCCCTCTAATTTCTGTATACAGTTTTTTCATTGCATTGTACCACCCACCGCATTTACTAGATAATCTTGAGGAAAAAACTCCAGGCCTTCCATTTAGAGATCTAATACACAATCCAGAATCATCAGCTATAGATATAAATGTTTTAGGGATACTAAGAGCCTTAATCCGTGCATTTTCTTTAAAAGATTTTCCAGTTTCAGTAACATTGCCAATTTTTATCTCAGATGATGTTAAAATTCTCAAATTAAATTTTGACATTAAACTTTTAAATTCTTTTATTTTCCCTTTATTATGACTAGCTATTACAATTGTTTGATTAACTAAAGATTTTTTCATTTTAACTAATAATTTTTTTTTGGAGTTTAAAAATCTTTTCAACTGCTTTTTGACAGTAAGAAATCATTTTAACTGTAGAATCTTGGTTAAATGTATTTTTTTCTGCAGATATTTGTATTTCTGCAATACCAGAATTTTTGGTAAAAACAAAATTAGCGTCAACATCAGCTCTAGAGTCTTCTTTATAATCTAAATCAACAAAAATTTCTCCATCTAGAATTCCGCATGATATAGCCCCTAGAAAGTCTTTAATTGGGTTTTCAACTAGAACTCCACCATCAATGAATTTTTTTACAGCCAAACCTAGTGCGATATAAGCGCCGTTAATGCTAACCGTTCTTGTCCCACCATCAGCCTCAATAACGTCGCAATCAATTAAAAATTGGTATCCAGAAATTTTTTTTAAGTCGATTATATTTCTCAGTGAACGTCCAATAAGCCTTTGAATTTCTATGGATCTGCTAGATTGTTTCCCAAATTTAGTGTTTCTAATGTTTCTTTTGGTTGTGGATGCTGGTAGCATTGAATATTCAGCAGTTAACCACCCAGAACCTGAATTTTTGAGCCAACTGGGAATATCTTTTTCGAGAGTTGCAGTACAGATGACTTTGGTATTACCAAAACTTATTAGACATGAACCATGTGCATTACTAATATAATTTTTCTCAACAGTAATTTCTCTTATTTGATTCTTTTTCCTATTGAAATTTCTCATACTAAAATATAATTATATTCAGTTGATTTAAAAAAATAAAACTTTAAATCTCATTCTATGGTAGTTGAAAATGAATATAAAAAAAATAAGGATTATTTTTTGAAAGAAAAATCTTCTCCGATTTTTGACCTTAACAAAAGGTCAAAAAAAGTCTTTAGCTTAATAGTTGACGATTTTTTGAAAGATGGTAAACCAGTTGGTTCGCGAAGGTTATCAATTAAAATAGGAGAAAAACTTTCACCGGCATCCATAAGAAACGTAATGTCTGACCTTCAAGATGCAGGACTTCTAATGTCTAACCATACATCAGCAGGAAGAATTCCAACGGATCTTGGTATGAGACTTTTTGTGGATGGTCTTCTGCAAGTAGGAAGATTAACAAATTCAGAGTGTAGTGAAATTAGAAAAACTATTAATGGCAATTCTCAAAATATTGATCAAATGTGTAGTGAGGTCGGAAAATTATTGTCTGGTCTTCTAGATTGTGCAGGATTTGTTTTGGCACCAAAACTTGATGGATTTTTGAAACACATAGAATTTGTTCCAGTAAGTTCTGAAAAAGCCTTGGTAATTTTAATAACTGAATCAGGGATAATAGAAAATAGAATAATTAAAATTCCCAAAGGACTTCCAAGTTCCTTGCTAATTGAGACAACTAATTATCTTAACTCGGTAATAAAAGGTAGAACACTGAGGGAAAGTAAAAAAATTTTATCAAATCAGATTAAAAGTGAAAAAAAATATATTGATAGCGTCACAAAAAAACTAATTGATCAAGGTATTGCATGTTGGGACGATGCTAGTAGAAAAAATAAATTAATTATTACTGGGACTTCAAAACTTCTTGAAGATGTAAAGGCAATGGAACAGTTAGATGAAGTAAGAGTATTAATTGAAAAACTAGAAGACAAAAAAAACCTTTTAGGTATTATTGATGAAACGCAACAAGCTGAAGGACTACAAATTTTTATTGGCTCAGAAAACAATTTGTTTGGATTGACGGGTTGCTCTACAATTATTAGCCCATTCAAGAACAAGGAAAAAGAGATTATAGGTGCTATTGGTGTAATTGGGCCAATGAGAATAAATTACGCAAAAATCATCCCAGTTGTAGATTACACTGCTAAATTGATTGGAAAAAATTTAGAAATTAATGAATAGGAGTTTTGGAATGAGTGAAGTTAAAAAGGAAGAAAATCGCCAGAATGATGAAAGAAATAGCAATCTAAACCAAACTAAATCACAAAAAAAAGTTGAAAAGCCGAAAGGAAAAGAGAATAAAGAATTTGATGAATTTAAAAAAAAATTAAAGGATTTAGAAGATAAATTGTTAAGATCTTTGGCTGAAAATGAAAATATAAGAAAAAGGCATGAAAAAGAGTTAGAAGATAATTTAAAGTTTGCTAATAAAAATTTTGCTTTTGCACTTTTAAATGTGACTGATAATTTTCAAAGGGCATTAGAATCTATTCCACTGGATCAGATGAAAGATGACCAAGTTGTTAAAAATCTGGTGATTGGTTTAGAGGCAGTAGAGAAAGAATTGTATGATATTTTTGAAAAAAACGGTATTACTAGATTTGATTCACTTAAAGAAAAATTCAATCCTGAGATTCATCAAGCTGTTTCAAAAATCAATAGTGATTTGGTTGAGGGCACAATAGTTGAGGAACTACAGAAAGGCTTTATGATTGGTGAGAGGCTATTGAGACCTTCAATGGTTGTAATTTCTATGGGGCCAAAAACTAACACAAAAGAAAATATAGACCCAAAAAAAAAGTAAAATTGTAAATTAACCCTTAGGAAAAAACTTTCTAAGTGTAATGCAAATTCTTGAGTCTAGTGGGATGTTTGAGATTTTTTTTTTGTTTAAAACATTTTTCTCTGCACTAATAATTTTGGAGATTGAATGATAAAAAAGTCTTGATTCACCCTTCATCAAAACAATAGATCCAGAAATTAGACAAATCTTTTTTAAGGTGGAATGATTTTTGGATCTGCCATAATTGAAAATTGCACTATTACCTAATTAATTGATAAAAAAAGAAAAGAAAAATTATTTTCTTCCTTATCCTGATGTAAACCAAGTGTTGCATTATTTTTGTCATACAAATTGATCAAGCATGAATTTGGAAACTCTTCTAAGTGAGTAAATTTTTTCCAAATTTTAAAAAATATTTTTGGTATTTTGGGCCAAGAAACCCCTGTTTTTGGGTGTTTTTTAATGTAGTTATATCCAGAGATATCCGAGTTCCAACCCCAGATACCTGCGCTTGAAATTTTAATTCTAAATGGTGTATTTGTTTTTGGCATTCTCGGTGTATAAAATGGTGCATCTGCCAAAATTTTAGAAACTTCAAGAGCTATTTTTTTTTGAAGAACTTTGTTTATACCATTTAAAAAAAATTGCATTTTTTTCTTGATTTTTAGATGTTTTCTATAATATAACGTAATTGCTTTAAACACAATTTTTAGGTAGTGCCTTAATGGGCTATTTAAAAAATCTGTCCAGTATAAATAAGGAAGAAAAGGAGCGATTATGACAATTATTGGTATAGACCTTGGCACCACAAATTCTTGTGTTGCTATTATGGATGGTAAATCCCCAAAAGTTATTGAAAATGTTGAAGGAGCCAGAACAACACCTTCTATGGTAGCCTTTGCTGAAAACGATGAAAAGCTTGTAGGTCAGTCTGCAAAAAGACAGGCCGTTACAAATCCGGAAAAAACTTTGTTTGCTATTAAACGCCTCATTGGAAGAAGAATGAGTGACTCTGCGGTTAAAGAAGATTTAGGAATACTAGCTTATAAAATTGTTCCAGGTGACAATGAGGACGCTTGGGTGGCGATAGGTGACAAAAAATATTCCCCAAGCCAAATTAGTGCAATGATTCTACAAAAAATGAAGGAGACTGCTGAAAAATTCTTAGGAAAAGAAGTTAAGGAAGCAGTAATTACAGTCCCAGCTTATTTTAATGATGCACAAAGGCAAGCAACTAAAGATGCAGGTAAGATCGCTGGCTTGGATGTAAAAAGAATTATTAATGAGCCAACAGCTGCAGCTTTAGCCTATGGACTGGATAAAAAAAAGACTGGTACAGTCGCAGTTTATGATCTTGGTGGTGGT
>CAYYMX010000060.1:0-1626 GCA_964473045.1 uncultured Alphaproteobacteria bacterium
GTTTGGATTAATTGTCACAACATTTTTGATGCCTCTCTTCCATTTGGTGGATACAAAGAATCTGGATGGGGAAGAGAAATGGGTCATGAAGTCTTAAAAAACTATACAGAAGTTAAGGCTATAACAGTTAATCTTTAATTTCAATAAAAGCTGGGTTTAAAAAAAAATCTAGCTTTTAGCTATGAGTAAAGAAGAAAAAAATAAAGACTTTAAAAGGCTGGTCTTTTATAATAAACTATTTAGCTACGGATTTTCGTCTATAATATTGGTCGTATACTTTTCTTTTATTTTAATTTTAGCCTTTAAACCAGAAATCTTCGGTTTTTATCCATTTGATAACTCCCTAACAATTGGTATTCTAGTTGGACTTACAATAATACTTGCATCAATTTTATTAACGATTGTATATGTAATAATTTCAAACTTCTTTCTAGATAAACTAAAGAGAAAAATCAAATGAAAAACTTCTATTTTTGTTTTTTAATATTTGTTGTTTTTCCCAACTATTCATTTGCAAGCGTCAATAAAAGCAATTACTTCGCTGCTTCGATTTTTACAATTTTTGTAATTATTACACTTTTAATTACTTATTTTGCCTCCAAAAGGTCACAAAAAAAGGAAAATTTTTACGCTGCAGGTGGAAAAATTTCAGGCTTACAAAATGGTCTGGCTATTGCTGGTGATTATATGTCAGCAGCATCATTTTTAGGAATCTCAGGCTTAGTTTTTTTTTCTGGATTTGATGGATTAATATACTCTATTGGTTTCTTTGTTGGCTGGCCCATAATTTTATTTTTAATTGCAGAAAAATTAAAAAACTTAGGTAAATTCACGTTTGCTGATGTAACTTCAACAAGATTAGAACAAAGTAAAATAAGAATTCTTTCTGCTTCTGGCACCTTAATTACAATTTTACTTTATTTGATTGCTCAGATGGTTGGTGCTGGCTCTCTAATACAAGTTTTATTTAATTTGCCGTATCAAATGGCTATATGGATGGTTGGTATATTGATGATCATTTATGTTAGTTTTGGAGGTATGATTGCTACAACTTGGGTTCAAATTATTAAAGCTGTATTGCTAATTTTAGGTGCAACATTCCTTGCATTTCTGGTGATGAAAGATTTTTCATTTAGTTTAGAAAAATTATTAAATAGTGCCACTAAAATTCATGAAAGTGGGACTAATATTCTATTACCAGGAAAATTAATTTCTGATCCTATCTCTGCTATTTCTCTTGGAATAGCTTTAATTTTTGGTACAGCTGGATTACCTCATATTTTAATGCGATTTTTCACAGTCCCAGATGCTAAAACCGCAAGAATATCAGCTCTTTATGCAACAACATTTATTGGATATTTTTATATCTTTTTTGACCAATGACACAAATTACATTGATATTAATAATAATCTTCGAGGATCCAATAATATGGCTGCAATACATTTATCGCATGCAGTTGGAGGAGATATTTTCCTAGGTTTTATTTCTGCAGTTGCATTTGCAACAATATTGGCAGTTGTTTCAGGCCTTACATTAGCTGGTGCTTCTGCTATAGGAAGGGATTACTATGTATATGTAATTAAAAAAGGAAATGCTGAAGAAAAAAAAGAAATTTTGGTATCAAA
>CAYYMX010000060.1:1636-8931 GCA_964473045.1 uncultured Alphaproteobacteria bacterium
GTAATTGGATTTATTGCCATATTCCTAGGAATTTCATTTGAAGGACAGAATGTCGCATTCATGGTTGGACTTGCATTTGCTGTAGCCGCAAGTGCAAATTTCCCGATACTTATTCTTACGATTACATGGGAAAAACTTACTACAAAAGGGGCATATATAGGTGGGTTTATGGGGCTTTTAAGTTCAATTTCATTAGTTATTCTTGGCCCGACTGTTTGGGTTGACATATTTGGGTTTGCAAGCCCAATTTTTCCATACAAATACCCAGCTTTATTTTCAGTAAGCATAGCATTTTTTTCAATCATCTTAATTTCTCTTCTAGACAGCAAGAATAATAATAAAAGCAAAGAAAGGTTTTTATTTTTAACAAAACAATCATATTTAGGAAAAAGATAGTTGTTATTTTTTAATATCGATAAACCTTCTTCTGAAGAAATAAAAGAATGGATGAAAAAAAATCAACTTTCTATTAGTTCAGCTTCGCAAATACTAGGTTTAAGCAAGAGGCAGTTTTCTCGTTTTCTTTCTGGAGAAACTCATGCCAAAAGAATTCATGCATTAGCCATGCAAATGATATGGTTAATAAATGAAAACGAAAAAAAAATATTAAAAAATAATAAAATTAGTGCCAAAAAAATAAAGATTCCAATTAAGTAATTTTAATCTTTAAAAAGTAAATAATTTATACTTTTATTTTCAAATCTTAATTTTTTTATTACATCTAGTATTAAACCTACAAAAAATGAAAGAACTCCAATCATAGCTAAAAAACCAGCTAAAATTGCTGATGGTAATTTCTCAACAACACCAGTTTCATAAAAATCAAAAATTATAGGAACACCTACAAAAAGTGAAAGAAAAAAAAGTAAAAATCCTGCAATTGAAAAAAAAAGCAAAGGCCTCTGATCTTTTACAAGTATAAGAATAAGATTTAAAATTTTTAAACCATCACCAAAAGTGTTTAGTTTACTTGATGAACCTTTGGGTCTTGCTTTATAATCACATTCAAATTCAGCTATTGGGATTCTCTGTTCTAATGCATGTATTGTTAGCTCAGCTTCTATTTCAAATCCCCTTGAGTTAATAGGAAATGTTTTAATAAATCTTTTAGAAAAAATCCTAAAACCAGAAAATAAATCTTGCACTTGATTTCCAAATATCATTCTAACAAGATTAGAAAAAAACTGATTTCCTAAAACATGACCGCGCCTATAAGCTGATAATTCAATTGGCTTTCTTTTGCCAACAATCATATCAAGATTATTAGAAATCATATGATCAATCATCTTTTGAATATTTTTTATGTCATAAGTATCATCTCCATCAATCATAATAAATAGGTCACCATCATGACTATCAGAAAACATTTGCCTTACAACATTGCCTTTACCTTTTTGTTTCACTATGACAGTTTTTGCACCATGTTTTGATGCTACTTTAATCGAATTGTCAATGGAATTATTATCGTAAACATAAATTTTACATTGCGGAATTTTCTTTTTAAAATTCTCCACAACTTTTCCAATTGTTAACTCTTCATTAAGGCATGGAATTAGAACTACGATTCTTTTTTGCATTAATTAATAAATAAAAAAGTGTTTTTTCTTTTGTCAAAATTATCCAATTTAAAACCAAACTGATTAAATTCATGAATATCTTCAAGATTTTTCACTTTTTTTTCCAGTAAAAATTTTGCCATCATTCCTCTACATTTTTTAATCATCATACCTATATTTGTTAATTTGTTCCCAACCTTTTTTTTAAAATCAAAGTTAATAATTTTAAAATCTAATTTTTCTGGACAAATAGATTTGAAATATTCATTTGACGAGAGATTAAAGAGAAATTTTGAATTATTCTTTCTTAAATCCTGTTTTAAATTTTCTGTTATTTCGTCTGACCAAAAATCATACAAACTATGATTCATTAATAAATTGGTGTTTGTTCCCATTTCTAGCCTATATGGCTGTACATTATCAAATGGTTTTAAAATACCATATAAGCCAGATAGAATTCTAAGATTATCTTGAACATAATCAAACAGGTTTTCATCTATATTTCTAATACTAAGTCCATTAAAGGTATCACCAGAGAATAAAAAGACAGCTGGTTTAATGCTTTCATTAAGGTTAGTATCAAATTCCTTAAACCTCTGAAAATTTAATTTTGCAAGAGAATCACTAACATTCATAAGCATTTTCAACTCATCAAATTTTAACTTTTTTAATAATTTAACAAGTTTTGTAGTTTTTTTAAAAAATAGAGGTTTTGTAATTTTAAAATTAAAATTCTCTGATGAAATATTAAGTTTTTTGGCAGGTGAAATAATAATCATTAGATTATGATAATAAAATTTAAAAAAAATTAAACTTTTATTTAATCATAGCCCACAACCCGCTGTCTTCTCGACAAGCAGTATCTAATACACTTGATGATCCACCATCTTTAACATATATATGTTCAAGAAGTCGACATTCCGGATCTCCATAATAACCACTGATTTTTATAATTCCTTCATGACCAGTTTTTGGGTTTTTCCAGTAACCAGTTACGTTATTATTATTCATCTCAAGAACTCTTAATGCTTCTTTTTCAAAGTAATAATAATCGTTTTGACCAAGAAATTCTGAAAAAACCTTGCCAAAAACAAGACCCGTTGCTGAACCAACTGTTGTTGAAAAAAGATCTCCATCAGAGAATTCGTACCCTAAATATCCACCTGCTGCTGAAGAAGCAACTTCAACAATATTAGATTTATTAATGTTATTAATTGAACAACTAGTAGAGAGTGAAAGGATTAAGAGCAATAAACTAATTCTTTTTTTCATTTGCTATACCTATTAATTAAATAATTTCTCTCTCTTTTTTTGATAATTGACTCTCTGAATCTATCTATTGTGAGGCTTTTGTTATTCTGTAATGATAATCTGGATGAAAAAAGATCTTTACTTAAATCATTCAAATAATTAATTTTTGAAATTTTCTCTTTAGCACTAAATAGCTTATAATCTGGATAATCGATGTAGTAATTCTTATCATACGCTAATGGAGATAAATTGCTATAATCTGGTTCAAAACCAAATGGCTCAAAAAAACCAGTGTCAAACATTTTTTTACCTACAAAACCTATCGCACCTGTAAGAGTTAGGTACTGAAGTGTCCAACTTAAACTTCTTGTATTTGGGTTACCAATACCAGCAGCTCCTTCACTACCAAAAACCTCACTAAATGTGCCTGCTTTTGAAGTTGAAATAAATGAAAAGAACAATATTATAGCTACTAATACTCTCATATTAGTAAGTATAACGACACCGTTTAGTAAATATTTAACGATAATTGTTATTATAGAAATGAATCTCATCTAACATTAATAACTGGTCTTGAATAGGAAGTTCAGAGTAAAAGCCATAACCTGAATTAATTCTCTTATCTTGACTATATTTTGATAATACTTCTATTTTTTTTGAATATGTAGTTTGAGAATCCAACGATTTATCAAAATATTGATCATACACGAGACCTGATCCAAGTCCAATTAGCGACAATTCAAACATATTTAATGAACTCGCTTGCTTATGAGGAACAAATAAGCAAAAGAAAAGAAATGTGGAAAATAAAACTCTCATGAGTAAAATATACTATAAATTACAAGAACTACCACAAAAAATGTTAATTTTTAAATATTTTTAAATTCACTAAAAGTTTGTTAGTTATTATAACAATTAAATTACAAACTACTTATTTCGTTTTAAAGTTAAAATGAATGTTTTTATTTTTGTCTGGTGAAAAAAAATATGTCCAACCATAAATAGATATCAAAGAATATTTGTTTTTAATAAAATATTTGTAAATTCTATTATTTTTGGGTGGACATTCATCATCATGAATCTCTATTGAAACTAGGTCAGGTTGAAATTTTCGAATTTGAAAACCTTCTAAAACATTCATTTCATTGCCCTCAACATCAATGTTAAGAAAATTAAACTTTCTTATATTATAGATAGATAAAATTTTATCTAAGGTTAATTGCTTGATTTTCTTGATTTCAGGTTTTTTATTTACACTTTTTTCTGTATATTTACTAAAATCTTGGTCAACTGTGTTCATAGAACAATTATCATAAAAGATAAAAGAATCAACAAAACAATTTTTTTTTCCTACCGACAAATTTAAGTTCACATCTCTTTTTCTATGAAAATTGTTTAATTTAATACTTCTCTCAGAAATATCTATTTTTATACCTTTCCAGTTTCTTTTATAAAGTTTGTAACTTAAAGAACCTTTTTTAGGAAGGTTGCAACCAATATCCAAATAAAAACCCTTGGATAGGTCTTTGAAAAAAAGATCAATAAATATGTCTTCACCAAAACTTTCAGAATAGGAAGGAATTGATTTAACAAAATAATTCCTAATTATTTCATAAAACAAACTACTCTTTATTTTTTTTCGGAACTTTTTAAGTGACATAAATCTAAACTAGTAAAGTTATTGTATTTAGCAACTTTAACTTAAGATTAATACTAGTTTTTAAAAAGTACTATAGAATTTTTTTGAATTATTCTCTACTCAAATGATTTAAAATCAAATCCAGCAGCTTCTAAAACAAATTTAACTTTGCTCTTTCTTTTCTCATCAGACACAATATATTCATCAACTAATGAATCTAAAATCTTTTGATCTACATTCCTTTGCACTAGATCCATAAATTTTACTCCACCTAATTTATATTTTTCTTTCGTATTTACTCTTTCATAAAATTTGTCCCACTGAGATTTTCCTTCTGATGGATGAGTATGTTCCAATAAAATACCCTTTTTTTCTAATACCACACCATCTCTATAAGAAATCCATGAATGAAAATCATCACAAAATAAGTGCTCTAATTCAGGATGAAAGATATAACCTAATTTTTGATATCTTATTTTTGAAACAATTAATCCCTTAATGATATAGTGTCTTCTTTCTTTCTCTTCACTACCATCACTAGTATTTAAAACAACTTCACTATCCCAATTAGCTGAATTAAAAATTGCTTCATCCCAGTTTTTCTCTGGTACTGTATCGTCAGTAGAAAGAATAATACATTTGCCTTTTGTAAATTTTGCCAAATAATTTGTTTTTACTACCAGTCCAATTGATTCTGGATGATAATAATCAATTAAATTAGCATCTATTACTTTTTTAGCAAAAAAAAGGTCTTTATTTTTAGTATCGTAACAAGTTAGATATTCAATATTTTCTCTATTTTTTGACCTTTCCAACCATACCTTCCTTATCTCTCTTGCTTGAGAAGGTCTACAAGTTGGGTGAATACATGAAATTTTTATTTTCTTCTCTTTCACATTATAATCCATTTTTCTTGTTAATCAGCAAAAAAAGTGCCAAATTTTGATTATTTTTCTCTTTAAAGAAAAAAGAATTATTTTTCTAAAACCCTTAAAAACAATACTTTTGTTGGCATATTTATTGCTCAAAGTACCTAATTAAATTATGAAAATTATTGACAGTTTTACTTTTTTTAACGAACTACATCTTCTAGATATTAGATTATCGATATTGGATGATGTGGTAGATTATTTTGTTATTTCTGAAGCAAATATATCTTTTCGAGGCCAACCAAAACCTTTTAATTTTGAAGATAATTTTCAACAATTTAGTAAATACAAAGACAAAATAATTTATTTGAAATGCAAACCAGAGACAAAAGATTTAGATTTTACAAAAAAAGATAAATATTATAACCCAAGTTCTCCTGCATGGAGAGTAGAAAATTCTCAAAGAGACTCCATTGCAAATGAACTAAAAAATTTCAGTGATGAAGATATTTTTTTTCAATCTGACCTCGATGAAATTTGGAACCCAAGCCTAGCAAGAGAAATGCGTTTTTTACCTACATTACCTGAACTATGCAGATTACAAATGAAGCACTGTAACTTTTACTTTAATTGCGTTGGCACTGGGAAAAAAAATAGCACTTGGCATCAGGCATATTTTGGGAAAGTCAATGTGCTAAAGAAAGTTGATAACTTATCTTACATCCGAACTAATTATAAAATACCTATTATTAAGGATGGTGGATGGCATTTTTCCTATCTTGGAAATGTTAATCAATTAGCTCACAAAATATCTTCCTCTTCACATTCTGAATATGACACACCCTATTTTAAAAATAAAAAAAAGTTGAAGAATTGTATAGAAAAAGGAATAGATATTTTTGACAGAGATGATTTTGAATGGACATTTCAATCAATATCAAATTTTCCTAAGAAACTTCAACAAGAGTTCAAAAAGTACCCAGAATTTATTCGTGACATATAAAATTAAATATTAATACTGAAAAGACTATTGCTCCACTTTTCTCCTATCATCGTGTCTTTGCAATCAAAAATAAAAAAGTTTTGATGCAAATTTATAAAAAAATTTATGTTTTTCTTTTTATAATTTTTAGGAATTTTTAATTTCAAACCTACTTTAGCAAATCCATAAGTATCTTTTTCAAAACCATCCACTTCATCACTTGATTCCTTAGTAAAAACACTCCAAACTTTACAGTTGTGAAGATAGAGGGTAATAGGTTTTATTTCATAACCTTGTATTAATTCTATTGGTGAACGACTCTGATGCTTTTTAGTCCATTTATAACCAGTATCATTTCTTTCATTCTTTTTAAAGTTTTTGGACTTTCTAACTATGAACGAGTTTTCAATTCCAGCAAGGCTCATCATTTTTCCATTTTTGCAATCAAAACCAGCATAAATTAAAATTTGAAGAAAAACTGGCAAAATTGTAGATGCTATATGTCCTTCTACAAAACGCTCAGCTGGGTGCTTAGGGCCAGAAATAACAAGATCACCATCATCATGAAGGGTATCATATATTTTATCAAGAAACAGACCTTGATTTCTTTGGTGTTCTATTACATGAGAACAAAAAATCATGTCATATTTTTTATCAAATACAAATGTATTAAAATCACCTTTAAATTCTGCATCAGACTCATATTTATCAATAGTATCAACATTTAATCCAAATTTTCTCATTATTTTAGTGTGATTTCCTAATGCACCACCAATATCCAAAACACTAAAATTTTTCTTGAATTTTTCTTTTGAAAGAAGGTATTCAACAAGTGCAAAACCACCAAAACTTAATTCTATTTTTTCCATTGATAATGGCATAATTACAATTTAGCAAAATTCATACCATAGAAAACACTTATAAAAATTCAAAGAAATGGTAGCGGAGGAGGGACTTGAACCCCCGACACGCGGATTATGATTCCGCTGCTCTAACCA
>CAYYMX010000061.1:0-8845 GCA_964473045.1 uncultured Alphaproteobacteria bacterium
CATTCTGACATATTGATTGATTTTTATTTCTAAGGTTTTTTGCTTCTGTACCTTTAAAAAATAAAAAGATAATTAAAAGAAGAAATGATGTATTATATTTGTTTAGTGTTATTTTTAAGAACATAAGCGGTAAATTTTTAGGAAATATAAATCATTGAGAATTATTAATTTTTTATTTTTTTTGTCAATTAATTTTTTTAATTCACAAGAAATATTTTCTAACGAAGGGCTCAAATTTAGTCCGTCTGGTAAATTGATTTCCATAGGGAGTCACAAACTTCATTTTTATTGTACAGGAAGTGGAAAAAAAACATTTATTTTGGAAGCGGGTCTTGGAGGAAATCATTTAGACTGGTCAAAACTTCAACCTATGTTAAGTAAAAAATTTAAGGTATGTAGTTATGATAGAACTGGTTATGGATGGTCAGAAAGAGGACCAAAACCCAGAGATTTAGAAACAATATCAAATGAACTGTCAATGGCTATCAATCTTTTATCTTTGTCAAAACCAATAATCATTGTTGGCCATTCTTTTGGGGGATTGATAGCAATGGTAACTAAAGAGAAGTTTTCAAAATTGATAGATGGCATTGTGTTATTAGATTCAATGCATCCGAACCAGTACCAAAAGTTCAAAGAAAATAGTATTGATGTACCAATTGAACCAACCAGAGCTATTATATACTCTAGTCCAGATGTATTAACTTACGAGATACCTCTTGAAAATAAAAAAGAAGCCTATTATTTGGCTAAAACTGAAAAAACAAGATCATTCATGTATAACGAAATGAGAAATATGGAAAAATCTTTAAAGCAAGTTAATTTGACAAAAAAAGGGAAAACATTAGTTTTAACTCATTCTAGAAGAGATTGGGATTCACATTCTACGGATGGTAAAATGGAAGATATTTGGTACGAATTACAAAGTGAACTTGCTAAGAAGTTGCAAGCAGATTTAATAATTGTCCCAAATGCTGGTCATCAGATGCAACTAGAAAATTTTGAATTTATATATAAAAAAATATTAGAATTTTCTGAAAAATTTTAATCTAATTAAATTTGCACTTATTTTCATTTAAATCAAACCCTAAAGTATCTTCATTATTTTCTTTATGAAGAAATTTTTTATTAGGCATTTTTTCAATTACGGCATTATGTGTTGAAAGAAGAATAGGTTGTCTAAGTTGGTTGTTCCACTTTCTAAAAGTTCCCGCCTTGCCTTTATACATATCAATTGCAAGAGATGGATTTTTTAGAATTTCAATAATTCCATTTTTTTTAAAATCTCTATCTATTTTTAGACTTTCAATTATTATCTTTATACTTGCCCATGCAGCCCAATCATTGTCATGCATACGCCTATTTTTTTCTTCCCATGATAGTTCAAAATCATTCTTCCTAAATCTTTTATTTAATTGGGGCCCACCATTTCTTTCCCAACTCCAATGCCATGCTCTTGGAGATAGTCCAGTATCTCCAATAATTGGTGTGGGATAAAAAGTTTTATAAGGAATTTGTCTGCGAAACTCACCAAAGTCGTCAAAAACAACAATAGTATCGTATTTACTTCCTTTAGTTAATAATTTAAGATTATTATTTTTTCTTTCTGATGGGTTTTTTGACAATGTAAATTTTTTTTCATCAATAATCTTTAGTTTAAATTTTTTACTTGAATCAACAAAAGATAAGTATTTATTTTTGTCTCTTTCATTAGACCCATATAATATCATTACCTTCTTCCAATTTTTTGAAACAAGAAATTGAGCTATAGCATCAGTGTACATCTTATCTGATGGTATTATATTAAATAAATTTTTTTTACAAAAATCCTGTCTGAATATATTTTTTGAATTTCTTGCATTGAAAAAGGCAGCATTACTAGGAAGATTCGGAATAATTTTTTCTAAAATTTTTTCGGGTAAATCTAAAATAAAGATTGATTCATTTTTTAGTGATTTCGATAAGGCAAAAAAACTTTCAGAATCTTCTATTAAGTGCTCTACCAGAATTAATCTAACGCCTAAGACATTTAATTTGATTTTATTTTCAGTGATTGCAGTTAATATAGCTCTATTTTGAGGATATTTCTTGCCTAAAATTATTCCTGTATAACCCTTTTTTTCTTGGAAGTCATTGTCATGAATTAATCTTATTAGGTTTATATTCACTTTTTTTAGTTTTTCTTTGGCAAAACAGTTAGAAAAAATTGCTATGAATGTAAGAAAAATAGAAAAAGCTAATTTCATTATTCTACTATCAAAATTGCATATGGAGAAGATCCAACTTTAACAGATCTTAAAACTCTATTTTTTTTTGTGTCGATTATTGAAATATCATCTGACATGCCATTTGCTACATAAACAAAATTGTCGTCTTTACTTATGGCCATTCCCCAAGGTCTTTTGCCTACTAAGATATAATCAAGTATTTTGCCTGATGATAACTCAAAGATTGCTACTCGATTTGCAATTCCTAAAGCAACATAACCAAGGCTATTTTTATTATTTAATATAACATCTACAGGTGTAATTTCTTCTTTTTTAAATCCTTTGGGTAGAAAAATTATTGTATCTATAACCTCAAAACTTTCTGTGTTGATTACATTTACAATACTTCCAAGTTCAGCTGAAACAAAAAGTTTTTTTTCATCATTTGATAAAGCAAATCTCCTTGGTCTTCTGTCAACAGTGATATTTGCATCTATTTTGTTAGTTTGAAGATTTATTACGTGAACAATATCTGCCACTTCAGAGGCAACGAAAGCAAATTTGCCATCCTTAGTTATTTGGACACCCTCGGGTTCTTCCCCAGTATTAAATTCTGAGATTAACTCGCCTTTTTCCCAATCCCAAACCGTCGTGGTTGCATCATCTTCATTGGAGACAACAAGTAATTTTCCATTTGGGTGTAAATCAAATGTTTCAGGTGAAAGAACGTTTCTTACCCTTCCTACTACTTCTAAACTGTTAGTATCATAAATTAAGATTAAATCATCGTCAGCACATCCAACAAAAAATTTTTTTTTTTGTAGGGAAAAATGCATTCCTCTTGGTCTTCCACATGTGCCAATTTCACTAATTAAATCACCATTCTTAGATAGTATAGTTAAAGTATTACTTCTTTCATTTGAAACAATAACTTTTTCTATTGCTAAAATATCCAAACTTAAGATTAGAAGGAAAAAGAATATTGCTAAATTTAATTTTTTTTTCATAAGTAAAATAAATTTTCCATTTTTTACAACTATAATTTTAACATTAAAAAAATAGAAAGTTTTCAAGTAGTATTTTTTTCGTTTTCACAAAGTCTTGGAATTAGTTCAACTAGATTACAAGGTTTCGTTCGAGAATCTAGTTGAAATTTTAAAATTTTATCCCAGGCATCTTTGCAAGCATTTGGAGAACCAGGAAGTGAAAAAACAAATTTATTTTTTGCTAACCCGGCGATTGCTCTCGATTGCAATGAAGAAGTGCCAATTTTTTTGAAACTTATATACCTGAATATTTCGCCGAAGCCAGGAATCTCTTTTGTTATAACTTTTTTTACCACTTCTGGTGTTGAATCCCGTCCAGTTAGACCAGTTCCTCCTGTTAGTATAATTACATCGCATTTTTCATTTTTAAGAGAAGATTTTAAATTTTTCAGAATTTTTTTAGGGTCATCTTCTATAATTTTTTTTTCTATCACCTTGTGACCGTAATCAATAATTCTTGATTTTAAAACAATACCAGATTTGTCAGATGTTTCAGTTCTCGAATCTGAAACAATAAAAATTGAAATATTTAAACTTATAAAAGCTGTTTTTTTTGTAACCATATTTTAAAAACCAATATTTTCGCGAATTAAAAAATTATGTATTTCTAATAAATCATCCCAGACTCTTTTTTTTTCAATAGGGTTTCTCAATAAATAAGCAGGGTGAAAAATTGTTCTTGCTGGAATATCAATACTATTTTCTTCATCAATATATCTATGAGTATCTACTCTTAATTTTGCAATTCCTTCTGTTCTTTCAAGTATAGCTTTTGATGAAACTCCACCCAAAAGAATTAAAACACTAGGATTAATTATTTTAATGTGTAACTTTGTTATTGGTAAACAAATTTTTATTTCTTGGTTGGTTGGGATTCGATTTCCAGGAGGACGCCAAAAAACGAGGTTTGTAACATAAAAATTTTTTTTTCTATCTAAACTAATAAATTTTAACATCTTGTCTAAAAGACGTCCTGCCTTTCCAACAAAGGGTTTGCCTTGCCTATCTTCTTCGGCACCAGGGGCTTCCCCAATTAACATGATCTTAGAATTATTATTTCCATCTGAAAAAACTGAATTTGTAGCTATATCTTTTAAGTTGCAATTTAACGACTTAATTTTTTTTAGTAATTTATCTAATTCCTCATTCTTTGAAGAAATTTTAGGATGTGAACTCTCGACTTTCAATTTAGGATTGCCTATTAGTTGTTCAGAAATTCTAGGAGATTTAGAAATACAAGTTGAAATTTCTAAAGATTCGTAAAAACTAATATAAGACTTTATGTTTTTAACTTTCATTAATATATATTATTAGTTTATTATAGTTATTTGTAGATAAAGTTTAAAAGAAAATGAATACCAATCGAGAAAAAATGAATTATGATTTAGTTATTGTAGGTGCAGGCCCATCTGGTTTGTCCGCAGCAATAAAGTTTAAAGAACTATGCAAAAAAAATAATCAGAATTTTAGTGTTTGTTTGGTTGAAAAAGGATCTGAAGTTGGCTCACATATTCTTTCAGGGGCAATCCTTGAGCCAACGGCTCTTAACGAACTTGTAGGAGATTGGAAAGATGATGGTGACTGTCCAGTTAAAACTAGTGTGAAAGAAGAGTCATTTAAATTCTTTACTGAGAAAAGTTCATACACCATTCCAAGTTTTTTTGTTCCTAAAGTAATGCATAATAAAGGGAATTACATAATTTCTCTAGGAAATTTTTGCAAGTGGTTGTCCAAAAAAGCAGAAATCTTAGGGGTTGAGATTTACCCTGGTTTTTCAGCTTCCGAGATTATAATGAACGAAGAAAAATTAGTTGGAATAGCAACTGGTGATTTGGGATTAGGTAAAGATGGTCAGCCTGAAGAAAATTTTCAAGCAGGGATAGAGATTTATTCAAAATATATTTTGTTTGCTGAAGGTTGTCGTGGGCATCTTGGTAAAGAAATAATGACAAAATTTAATCTTAGAAAAGATGTGCAACATCAAACTTATGGTATAGGTTTAAAAGAATTATGGGAAATTAATCCAGAGAAATCTAATCCTGGAGAAGTTTTGCATACTGTCGGTTGGCCATTAGATGTAGAAACATATGGGGGATCATTTCTTTATCATTTGTCTAAAAACCTAATTGCGGTTGGGTTTGTAATTGGTTTGGATTATAAGAATCCATATTTATCACCCTATGAAGAGTTTCAGAGGTTTAAAACTCATCCAAAGATTAGGAGTGTTTTTGAAAATGGGAGAAGAATCTCATATGGTGCTAGGGCATTGAACGAAGGCGGTTGGCAGTCACTGCCTAAGTTATCATTTTTAGGAGGAGCAATTATTGGATGTGATGCAGGAACTTTAAATACGCCAAAAATTAAAGGCACTCATACTGCTATGAAATCGGGCATAATAGCAGCAGAAGAAGTTTTTGAAGAATTAAAAAATGGAAGAAAAAACACTGAGCTTTTGAATTTTCAGAATAAATTTAATAACTCTTGGGCGGGAAAAGAATTAAAATCTGCTAGGAATGTTAGACCATCATTCAAGTATGGATTAAAAATTGGCATGTTTTTGTCTGGTCTTGATCAAATTTTTTTAAGAGGCAATGCACCGTGGACTCTTAAACATTCGGAGCCAGACCATGAATCATTAAGGAAAAAAGAAGATTCACAAAAGATTCATTACCCAAAACCCGATGGGGTACTAACTTTTGATAGACTTACGAGTGTATCTTTTTCAGCAACGTATCACGAGGAAAATCAACCATGTCATTTAAAAATTCTAGATAAAAGTCTTCCAGTTCAAAATAATTATAAATTTTATGACTCACCTGAACAAAGATACTGTCCTGCTGGTGTTTATGAAATAATTAATGACAATGACAATCCTCGTCTTCAGATAAATTCTCAAAACTGTATTCATTGCAAAACATGTGATATTAAAGACCCAAAACAGAATATTGTTTGGGTTTCACCAGAAGGGGGGGGTGGACCGAATTATACAAATATGTAAGATATTTTTTTTAATTATTTCAATTTTTTTTTCTCTTGATCTTGCTAATGGAAAAGAAAGCAGTAAAAATATTTATGGTAATTACCTTTCGTGGAATTTTGCAAAGAATATTGGGGATATTGGAAAGGGTCGTGATTTTTTCACTAATGTGAATTTTAGTGAATTAAGTGATAACTCAATTGAAGAAATATTTTTTGAATCTGTAATTTTAGGAGATTGGTCAAACGCCAGTTTGATTAGTAATCAAATCTTAAAAAAAAACAAAGAAAACTTTGCTGCTAATCTATTTAATGTAACAGAAAGTTTTCTTAATAAAGATGCACAACAATCAATAAAATATTTGAATAGAATAAATACACAAGAATTTGATTTGAATTTTATCAAAACTCTTATGATGTGGGTATCCTATCCAAAAAAAACAAACCTAATTCATGAAATTGATGATAATGATTGTATTCCGCTTTTATGTTTGCATGGTGGAATTTTTTATATGCTTGAGAATGAGATGCAAACTGCAGAAAAATACTTTAAAAAGTTAAATCAAGATGAGTTTGGCTCACTTAGAGTTAAAGAATTATTACTTTATAGTTTTTTGAAATTAGATAATGAAGAAATTGCAGCAAAAATATTAAGGGATGTTAGTGAATCTAATTTAAACTTTCAAAAAAGAAATATTGATTTCTTTTTAAATAATCACAACTACTTAAACCCAGTTTTAAACTCTAATGATGGACTAGCTGAAACTTTTTATAATATTTCTAGCTGGTTTTATTCTAAAGACTTGTTCATGTATTCAGCCTTTTTTGGAAATCTATCACTCAGAGTTCGTTCAGATTTTTATGCTATGAAATTATTGCTCTTGGGGACTTATAATCAATTGGGTTATGTCAGTTTGGCTAACAAATTACTTAATCAAGTTAGTTCTAAAAATTTGTATTTTTTTAAATTTGCCCAAATTAAAATTTCATTATTAGAAAAGATTGATAAAAACCATGAGCTACTTAATTATCTCAAAGATTTAAATAAAGAATTTCCTAATAATATTGATATAAAAATTTTGTTAGCAGATAAATTAAGAAAAAATAATAATTTTTTAGAATCAATTGTATTTTATTCAGAAATAATTAAAAATGAAAGTGTAGCCAATAAATGGAGTTTACATTACTCACGGGGAATAGCCTATGAGAGATTAAATCAGTGGGAAAAAGCTGAGAATGATCTACTGGA
This sequence comes from uncultured Alphaproteobacteria bacterium, assembly GCA_964473045.1. Lineage (GTDB taxonomy): Bacteria > Pseudomonadota > Alphaproteobacteria > Methylaequorales > Methylaequoraceae > CAYYMX01. The sequence goes on from CAYYMX010000061.1 coordinate 7,479, forward strand.
GGCTATAGAATTAAGACCTGACCAACCATATGTTTTGAATTATTTAGCTTATAGTTGGTTGGACAGAAATTTGAACGTAAATAAAGCTTTAGTTATGCTTGAAAAGGCGATTAAACTAGAGCCAGGGGACGCCTACATTATTGATTCGTTGGGATGGGCATACTATTTGTCAGGACTTCTCGATAAGTCAATTTATTACTTAGAAAAAGCAGTGACAATTTTGCCAAATGACGCAACACTAAATGATCATTTGGGAGATGTGTACTGGAAAGTTGGAAGAAACCAAGAAGCTATTTCTCAATGGAAAAAAGTCCTTATTTTTGACCCAGCGTTTAAAAAAAAAAAAATATAGAAAAAAAAATTAAAAAAGGTCTTTAATTTGTTATCTTTTTTAAGATGATTGAAATAACAAAAAAATCTAACGCAAAGTTAAATTTATTCTTAGAAGTTAAGAGTAAAAGAGAAGACGGCTTTCATAATCTGAGTAGTTTAATGAGTTTTTGTGATTTTGGTGATGAAATAAATGTTTCTAAATCTAATAATTTTGATTTAAAAATTCTTGGCCCATTTGGAAAAGAATTGGATTCCAGTGAAAATATTATTTGTCTGGCAATAAAAAAAGTTCAGAATTTAATTAAACAAAAAATAAATGTAAGAATAAAACTAACTAAAAACTTACCTGTTTCTTCGGGCATGGGTGGGGGATCTTCTAATGCTGCAACAGTTATACGATGTATTGATGATTTATTTAATTTAAAATTAAAAACAAAGAATATTAACCTGTTATTGTTGTCTATTGGTGCAGATGTCCCATTTTGTTATTATGGTAAAACTGCTCTTGTTGAAGGTGTTGGTGAGCATTTGAGGTTTACAGGAAATATTCCAGAATTTTATGTTTTATTAGTCAATCCACTTATAGAAGTTTCTACTAAAGAAATTTTTAAAAAATTAGATCAAAATTTTTTTCACAATACAGATTTTTCTGAAGAGTTTTTAGAAAAAAATAAAATTATAAATTTCTTAAAAAGTAGAAAGAATATTTTAGAAGAGCCAGCTATACAAAGTTGTCAGGTCATTTCTAATATTTTATCTGTTCTTAGAAATGAGACAAATTCTTTGATTAGTAGGATGACTGGCTCAGGTGCTACATGCTATGGATTATTTAATTCTTTAAATGATGTTTCGATAGCTGAAAGAAAAATTAAAAATTTTGACAGAGATTTGTGGGTAAAAAAAACTAAAATAATTAATAGAATTTGAAATATAATAAGCTTGTATTAAAAAACAAAAATGATTATCTTTTATTTTCAGATTGGGGTGTGGCCAAGTGGTAAGGCACCGCTTTTTGGTAGCGGCATTCGTAGGTT
>CAYYMX010000062.1:0-8341 GCA_964473045.1 uncultured Alphaproteobacteria bacterium
ATTCATTTAAAAAATTTTCAACTAATTTAGTTCTAATTCTTATGGAATTAATATTCCATGAGGCGATTTTCATGTTGTTAAATAGAGAAAGATGTTCCACACCCACAAGTAGATGTGGCATGAGGGTTAGAGACTTTAAAATAAGACCCCATCATATCTTCAACAAAATCTAATTTTGATCCCGAGACATAATTTAGAGATGTTGTATCAATTAACACTTCAATCTCACTAAAGTTTAAAAGTTTGTCATCATCATTTTTTTTACTGTCAAATTTAAATTCATATGAAAAACCTTGACAACCACCACCGGAAACAGAAATTCTGAAAAATCTTTTTCCTTTGTTTTTTGATGATACGTCTTTTATTCTTTTTAGTGCAGTTTTAGAAATATCAAGCATTCTATTTTACAAGTTTGTATGTTATCTTAGAACATTATAACAGAATTATGGTCAAATATTCAAATTTTTCAACAAATTATAATTATTCTAAGGGGAGAATTTTTTTTGAGAAGGAAGATGTCCATAGAACATGTTATATGAGGGATAGAGATAGAATTATTCATAGTTCAGCTTTCAGGAGATTAAAATACAAAACTCAAGTATTTGTTTATCATGAAAAAGATTATTATAGGACTAGATTATCTCATAGTTTAGAAGTTTCTCAATTAGCCAGGTCAATATCAAAAGTTTTTAAAGTTAATGATGACTTAGCTGAATCAATCTCACTATCTCATGATTTAGGTCATACTCCATTTGGGCATGCAGGTGAGGAAGCACTTAATATTAAAATGAAAAAATTTGGTGGGTTTAACCATAATTTTCAAGCATTAAAAATTTTAACAATTTTAGAAAAAAAATATTTTGATTTTGATGGATTAAATCTAACTTTTGAAACTTTAGATGGTATTCTGAAACATAATGGTCCATTAAATTGTAGAGTTCCAAGTTACATTAAAGATATTCTTAGTTTTTTTAATGAAAAACATTCAACTAGAGGTTCTTTTGAATCTCAGGTTGCTGCAATTTGTGATGATGTGGCGTATAACAATAATGATATAGATGATGGCCTTCACGCTGAATTATTTGATATTGATGAATTAGAAGATATTCAGATTGTTAAAGAAACAATTAATAAAGTGAAGAAAAAAAATAGATCTGAAAAAATTGGTAGAATAAGATATGAACTTGTTAGAAATTTAATTAAAACAATGATTAATGACCTAATAATTAATACTAATAAAAATATTAAAAGATATAAAATTAACTCTCCAAATGAGATTAGATTGTTGAGTAAAAATATTGTTTGCTTTAGTCAATATATGAATGATCAAACAAATCAACTAAGAGTTTTCTTGAAAAAAAGAATGTATAATCATCCCAAAGTTAGAACAATGACGTATAAAGCTAAAAAAATAATTTCAGACCTCTTTTCACTATTTTGTGAAGAACCAGATTTGTTACCAGGTGAATGGAAAGTTTTTCGTGATGAGAAAGAAAAAGTAATTAATATTAGTGATTATATTTCAGGGATGACTGATAAATTTGCTATTAACACCCACAAGAAATTTTTTAATCTATACAATTTTTAAATGCTATTTCACGAATTTTTAAATAATAGATTTAAAGAAATTATAAATCTTTTGGTTAAAAAAAAAATTATTTCAGGAAATTTTAAAAATTTAATTTTTAGTCTAGAAATTTCTCAAAAACCTGAATTTGGGGATGTTTCTAGTAATATTGCTATGATTTGTTCAAGAGTATTTAAAATTAAGCCAAAAAAGTTAGCAGGACTATTAACATCTGAATTACAAAAAGATCAATCCATAAGAAAAGTTGAAATTGTAAATCCTGGATTTATAAATATTTTTTTTGACAATTCTTTTTGGCACAAGCAACTTAAATATTTGATAGATACAAATTGTAATTTTAAATATAATGTAAAAAAAAAATTTTTTTGTGTTGAGTTTGTGTCTGCAAACCCTACAGGCCTTATACATATTGGTCATGCTAGAGGTGCTGTTCTAGGTGATTCAATTTCATCTATTTTAAATGAGGTTGGGCATAAAGTTATTAGAGAATACTATGTTAATGATACTGGCGAGCAGATAACTAAATTAGTTAAGACGATCCTGTTTCACTTTGATAATTTAAAAAATAAAACTAGAAAATTAATGCCTGATGATCTGTATCCAGGAGATTATTTAAAAAACCTTTCCAAAGTGATCTTTCAGAGCAATTCAAAAAACATTTCATCGAATATTGTTTTGAAAAAAGAAGTATTAGATCTTATTATGCAGGATATAAAAAAAGATTTGAATAAACTTAAAGTTAATCATGATAAATTTGTTTCGGAAAAGTCTATTTCAACTAAAAAAAATATTGAAAAATTAAAAGATAAATTAGAAAAAAAAAAATTAATATATTTTGGTTTTCAAGAAAAACCAAAAAATTTAAAAAATGATAAGTGGAAACCTCAAAAACAGTTATTATTTAAATCTCAACAATATGGTGATGATTCAGATAGAGCCTTGTTAAAGCCAAATGGTGAGTTGACGTATTTTATGTCTGATATAATTTATCATCAAAAAAAGATTGAGTGTAACTATGATACTTTAGTTAATATTTGGGGTGCTGATCATTCAGGCTATGTTTCAAGGTTAAAAAATGCACTTAAAGCAATCAATAAAAAAAAATATTTATTTGAAATCAAATTGACTGCTTTAGTTAATTTGCTAGATAAAAATAAAGTTTTAAAAATGTCTAAACGGTCTGGAAATTTTGTAACACTTAGAGATGTAATTAATAAAGTGGGTTCTGATGTTCTTCGCTTTATGATGATATCAAGAAGCCCTGAAAAAAAAATTGATTTTGATTTTGATGTGGTTATGCAAAAAACAAAAGACAACCCAGTTTTTTATATACAATATGCTTATGCAAGGTGTAATTCAATTATGAATATTTCAAAAAAAACTTTTAAGAATAGTTTTAATTTTTCTAAATCAAACCTAGATCATCTTCAACTGGAAGAAGAAAAAAAACTCATTAAGTGTTTATCAAATTTTCAAAATGTAATTCTTAATTCTTCAGATAACTATGAACCTCATCGATTGGCTAATTATTTGTATGAATTGTCAAAAGTTTTTCATATGTATTGGGGTTTAGGAAAGCAGGATGAATCTAAAAGAATATTCATTGAAAATAAAAAAAAACTTTCCGAATCAAGGTTATCTTTAGTTTACTGTGTAAGTTTAATAATTGAGAAAGGGCTTCAAATCTTAAAAATTGATTGTCCTAAAAGTATGTAGTTATGAAAAAAATAAAAATAATTGCTGTTACATTTTCTTATTTATTTTTAGTTTTTTTGATTTTTTTGTCATATAACTTAATTGTTCCTCAAGACGAAATACCTGAAATAAGCAACAACTTTGACCTTGTTAAAGAAATTGTTAATGACTATAGACCAAATGAAGATTCAGTTTATGAAATAATTGAAAAGAAAGATATTAATGAAATAGTGAATAAAAAAGCTGAAAAAAATTTAGAAGAAATCCCAGAAAATAAAAATCTAAATGAAAGTGTGAATAAAGGTAAAAAATATAGAATACAACTTGCTTCATTTAAAAATGAAAAAAAAAGTAGAAATGTCGCAATAAAATTGCAAAAACATTTGTCAGAACTTCTAGATAATTCTGAATTAGAAATAAAAAAATTTAACCATTCCTCTAATGAAATTTTTTATAGGATTTTATCATCAAAAGTTTTTTCACATAAAAAGGCAAAGAATATTTGTAAAAAAATTAATGAGAAGAAAATAGATTGTATAATTATCAGAGATGAACCCTCCCCACAAAATACCTGATGGAATAATTCTTTCTGTTAAAAGTTGCCATTTAAATGATGAGGAAAGACAATTTTTCTCTAGGAAAAAACCACTGGGTTTTGTTCTTTTTAAAAGAAACTTTGAAAGCAAAAAACAGGTTGCTCAATTAATAAAAGAATTAAGAAGTGTGACACAAAATAAGAACATCCTAATTTTTGTTGACCAAGAAGGAGGAAGAGTTCAGAGATTTAATAATCATGAGTTTTTTAAGTATTCACCTCAACAGATTTTTGGAAAATTATATTTAAAAAATAAAACTTTAGCTAAGAAACTATCTTATTTTTCAGCCTATTTGATGGGTAATGAACTTAAGGATATTGGTGTGGATATTGATTTTTCTCCAGTTTGCGATATTTTTTTTCAATTTGGAGATGATGTAATAGGTGATAGGGCTTTTAGTTCTGATCCTAAAGTGGTAATGGATTTATCAAGAAAATTTTGTCAAGGTTTAAGAGATTCTGGTATTATGCCTGTTCCAAAACATTTTCCTGGGCATGGTCGATCTAAAAAAGATACACATAAAGAAGTTTCAATTGTAGATATTGATTTAAAGGAGTTAATAAAGACGGATTTGATTCCATTTAAGATTCTTAATAATGAAAGTTTGGTAATGTTAGCTCACATAATTTATTCTAAAATTGATAATAAAGTTTGTACTTATTCAAGAACAATTATTTTTGAGATTTTGAGAAAAAGATTAAATTTTAAAGGACTAGTTTTATCTGATGATATATCGATGAAAGCATTAAGTGGTCAATTTGAAGAAAAAATTCTAAATTCTTATAAAGGAGGTTGTGATATAATTTTGTATTGTTCTGGAAACTTAAAAGAAATGATTGAAATTTATAGATTTATAAGGCCTATTAAAAAAAAATATTTTAATTACTTTTTTAAAGATTTGTATAGGATTAAAAAAAAAGAAATAAATTTAAATGAAATTATCAAAAAATTATCAGAATATAATTTAATTATTTCACATGAAACTTAATGTTAATATAAGTGGGTATGAGGGCCCACTCGATTTGCTTCTGGACCTATCAAAAAAGCAGAAAGTTGATATAAAAAAAATTTCTATTTTAGAATTATCAGAGCAATATTTAAATTTTATAAATGAAAATTTGCATCATTTAAAATTATCAGCGGATTATTTAGTTATGGCTTCTTTGCTAGCTTTTTTAAAGTCAAGGCTATTATTACCAGATGATCAATCAGGGGATACTGAAGAAATTGAACAAGATATTTCCAACAGATTGATTCATTATGATGCAATAAAAAAACTATCTAGAAAAATCTTTGATCTTCCGAAAGAAGGTGAAAATTTTTTTAATATTAAAATTAAGAATGAATTTATAATTAGTAATAAATTGGTACCTAAAATTGCATTGCATGATATTATTTTTAGATATACTGAGATAGCTAAAAAAAAAAATACTATTAAAATTTTGTCTGTTGATAATGATTTATATACCATCGATGATGGTTTTGTGTGGTTAGATGAAATATTTAAAAAAATTATTGGACAGAAATGGACTACTTTGTTCGATTTTTTACCTAAAAAGTTCCAAAATATTAAGTTAAAAAAATCTGCTATTATTTCACTTTTATTGGCATCGCTTAATAGAGTTAAGGAAGGTAAGATTGAAATTAATCAAAAACAACATTATGATAAAATTCTTGTCAAATCTAAATTATGAATGAATTGGGCGCAAAGTATCTAGTTGAATCTTTAATTTTTTCTGCTAATGAACCTTTGCACAAAAAAAATATTCAAAAGATTTTAAGTCAACATGGAGATTTTGATCTGACTAAAATCTTAGATGAGTTAAAATCTGATTACAAAAACAGAGGAATAGTACTAGTAAACCTAGAAAATAGATTGTTTTTTAGAACATCTCCAAGTCTTGAAAAATATTTAAAAATTGAAACTAAAAAAACTAAAAATTTATCTAATGCTGCAGTTGAAACTCTTGCAATAATTTCTTATCACCAGCCTGTCACAAGAGCAGAAATTGAAAAAATTAGAGGAAAGCCAGTTTTTCGAGGAACTTTAGATGCTCTCTTGGAATTGAAATGGATTAAACCCTCAGGTCGCAGAGAAACTCCTGGTAGACCTGTTACTTGGGTGACTGATTATGAATTTTTAAGGCATTTTGGTCTTAATTCAATAAAAGATTTACCAAAAGTTGATGATTTGGAATCAATAATTTTGTAAGATAATGTAAGGATTGGAGTAATTTATGTTTGGTCTTGGTCACTGGGAAATTTTGTTAATTTTGGTAATTGTCTTAATAGTTTTTGGAGCTGGAAAACTACCTAAAATTGCTGGAGAATTAGCAAAAGGAATTAAGTCTTTTAGAGAAGGCTTAAAAGATGAGAAAAATCAGAATAAAAAAAATTAATGTTTAATCTTGGTTTAATTGAGCTTTTACTAATCTTTTTTTTTTTAGTAATTTTCATTAAACCAGAGGAAATACCTCATATTCTCAAAAATGTTGGACTTTTATATAGAAAATTAAGTAGATATTTTTTTAATTTTAAATTTGAATTATCAAAATTTGATACCGAACTGGAAAATCCTAAGAAAAAATCAAGTAAAAATAAGAAATTAATTATATTGATCATCTTAGAGAATTAAGAAATCGAATAATTTATTGTTTTATTTTTTTGATTATCTGTTTCATTTTTTTTTTTTTATAATGCAAATTTAGTAGGTGAAATTTTATCAAAACCACTTTATTATCTTTTAGATGATTCCTCAAATAGGAGGATGATTTTTACTGGACTCCCTGAAGTATTTATTTCTAATTTAAAAATTTCTATTTTTTCGTCTTTTCTAGTTTCATTTCCATTCTTTGTACTCCAATTATCAATGTTTATTTCTCCGGCTTTATACAAAAAAGAAAAGAATTTTTTTTTCCCTATTTTATCTTTAGTTCCAATTCTTTTTTTTTTAGGAGTTTTATTTTCATATTTTTTTTTGATACCACTAATTTGGTCTTTTTTCCTATCGTTTGAAAGTTTTTTAGGAGATTCTTTTTCTGTAGAGCTTGAATCCAGATATTCAGAGTATATGAAACTTACTATGTACTTACTTTTTTCATGTGGAATTTCTTTTTTATTTCCAATTTTATTAATTATTCTAGTTAAACTAAAATTAATAACTATCAATCTTTTAAAAGAAAAAAGAAAATATTTTATAATTGCGATCCTTTTATTTTCTGCGATTTTTACACCCCCAGATGTAATTTCTCAGTTAGGCATTGCTATTCCCCTTATTATCTTTTATGAAGTTTCTATACTAATAATTAAATTTTTTTTTAAGAAAAATTAATTATGCATGATATTAAATTTATAAAAAATAATAGTAATAGATTTGATAAATCACTTGAAAAAAGAAATCTTAAACCGTGCAGTGTGGATTTAATTAAGATTTATGAAGATTTTCTAAAGAATCTCAAGAAAAAGCAAAATCTACAAGAAAAAAGAAATAAAATCTCAAAGAAATTTTCTTCTGAAAAAAACAAAGAAAATATAGAAAAATTAAAAAAAGAGGTTTCAGATTTAAAAGATGAAATGAATATTCTCTCGGAACTTGCAGAAAAAAAATCATTAAAACTAAATGATTTGTTATTAGAAATACCAAATATTCTTGACGAAAAAACACCTCTTGGTACTTCTGAAGATGAAAATAAAGTTTTAAAAGAATGTGGAGAAAAAAAAAAATTTACTTTTGAACCAAAAAATCATGTGGAATTAGCTGAGAATTTAAGATTAATAGATTATGATCAAGCTTCCAAAATCTCTGGAAGTAGGTTCTCGGTCTTAAAGTCAGATCTAGCTTTGCTTCATAGGGCTTTAATGAATTTTATGCTTGATATTAATATTGAAGAGTATAATTATTTAGAATACAAAGTGCCTGAGTTAGTCAAAAGTCATTGTTTAGTTGGGACAGGTCAACTTCCAAAGTTTAGTGATGATTTATTTCAAACTACACATAATGATTTATGGCTGATACCAACATCAGAAGTTCCTCTAACAAATCTTCATAGAGAACAATTAATTAACTTGAATGACCTCCCTTTAAGATACACTACTTATACAAATTGCTTTAGATCTGAGGCTGGTGCATCAGGTTTAGACACAAAAGGTTTAATGCGTGAACATCAATTTGGTAAGGTTGAATTGGTTTCTATCACTTTTCCAAATGATTCAATGTCAGAACTTGAAAGAATGGTTAAGTGTGTTGAAAAAATCTTAGAAAAACTTGAATTGCCATACCGATTAGTAGAATTATGTTCAGCTGATGTTGGTTTTTCTTCATCATACACGATAGATCTAGAAATTTGGATGCCAGGACAAGAAAAATATAGAGAAGTTTCAAGCTGTTCAAATTGCAAAGATTTTCAATCTCGAAGAATGAAAATGAGAGTTAAAAACTTTGATAGTGGAGAAATATTTTTCC
>CAYYMX010000063.1:0-8307 GCA_964473045.1 uncultured Alphaproteobacteria bacterium
TGTTAGACTAATAAATTTGGGTTTAAATTGTGGTTTTAATAAACAATCAAAAGCAGAAATAATTGTAAGTTATTTTGGGAAAAATATTAAACGATCATCTGAAGGACAAGGGCCTATAGATGCAATTTTTAAAGCAATAAAAAAAATAATACCTAATAATGCAAATTTAGTTTTGTATCAAGTTAATGCTATTACTAAGGGAACGGATGCTCAGGCTGAAGTCAATGTAAGATTAGAGGAACATGGAATTACTGTACTTGGTCATGGGAGCGATATTGATACAATGGTTGCATCTGCAAAAGCTTATATAAGTGCTTTGCATAAGTTATTAACTAAGAGAGAAAAACTTAAAGAATCAAAAAAAAGCCTTTCGAAGTTATCAACAGATACAATAGATAAGCACGTAATATAAAATATTTGATTTTTTCTGTAAATATAATAGCTTATAGCGTATAAGATAAATTTTATGTTAAACTTTGCATCGTTTTTTTCTCAAGATATAGCAATCGATTTAGGTACGGCTAATACATTAATTTATGTAAAAGGTAAGGGTATTGTTTTAAATGAGCCATCAGTTGTTGCGCTTTCAAATGATAAAACAAATACAAAGCCGAAAGTTCTTGCAGTTGGGCACGAAGCAAAGACAATGTTAGGAAGAACCCCAGGAAATATTTTGGCAATTAGACCTATGCGTGATGGTGTTATTGCTGATTTTGATGTAGCTGAAGAGATGATAAAGCATTTTATTAGAAAGACCCATAATCACAATAGTTTTTTTAGCCCAGTGATAGTTGTTTGTGTTCCATCTGGAGCTACTTCAGTTGAAAGAAGAGCTATTGAAGGTTCAGCCGCTGCTGCTGGTGCTAGAAAAGTTTATTTAATAGATGAACCGATGGCAGCCGCTTTAGGTGCTGGTCTTCCGGTTACTGAACCATCCGGTTCTATGGTTGTTGATATTGGTGGAGGAACTACGGAAGTTGCTCTTCTTGCCCTTGGTGGAATAGTGCACGCACATTCTGTTCGTGTTGGTGGGGATGCTATGGATGCTGCAATCATAAACTATATAAGGCGATCTCATAATCTTTTAGTTGGGGAAAGTAGCGCAGAAAGAATCAAAAAGGCAATTGGTGTAGCAGCCCCACCTTCGTCAGGAGATGGTAAAGTTTTGCACATTAAGGGTAGAGATCTTTTGAAAGGTGTTCCCAAGGAAGTTATGATAAATCAAAGACAAATTGCTGATGCGCTATTGGAAACGGTTCAGGCAATAATTGAAGCTATAAAAAATACGCTTGAGAACTCTGACCCAGAACTTGCTGCAGATATAGTTGATAAAGGAATTGTTCTCACTGGTGGAGGCTCATTATTAGGAGAACTTGATCAGGTTATTCGTGATCAAACAGGTCTTCCAGTTAGTATAGCTGATGACCCACTAAGTTGTGTTGTTCAGGGGACAGGTAAGTGTGCTGAAAATCTTAAATCCTTACGATCGGTTCTTAGTAGTAGCTACTAATAATGGCTCATAAATCATCTTTTTCAAGAGCTCTAAAACCAAGTTATTTTAATATGTATTTAATAGAACTAGTAGTTTGTTTTTTAATTTCATTTTTTACAATTTATACTTCAGTCAAAAAAAATATCTTTCTTCAAGACATTAAATTTCAATTGGTTTCTTTTGTTGAACCAGTTTCTATTGCTATAAGTAAACCATTTGAACTTGTTAATGAAACGTTTGTTTTTTTTAATAATTTATTTAATGTTTATGAACAAAATGAACTTTTAAAAAAACAAAATGAAATTTATAAAAATCAAATAAATGAAAAAAATTTTTTTGAAATTGAAAATTTTAGATTAAAAAAGTTGCTAAACATTAATGAACATAATTATTCAAAAAAATTAATTGGAAGGATTCTTGCCGATCCTTATGCTCGTCCTAATGCAAATATTTTTATAGATTTAGGGGAATTAGACGGTCTAAAAATAAATGATCTGGTATTTAATGAAAATGGCTTGATAGGAAGGGTTGTTGAGATAGGAAAAAAATCTTCAGAAGTTTTATCAATTCTCAATGTAAATTCTGTTATTCCTGTTTTTTCACTAAAAACTAAGAAAAAATTTTTTGTTCAGGGCAATAAAAAAAACCTTAAAGTCAAGCATCTTGAGAACGAGCATGCTTTAAGACATAATGAACTGATAGTTTCAACAAGTGCTGCAGGATATTTTAAAGCAGGAATTAATATCGGAAAAGTTTTTAAGACTCTTGATGAAGTTATAATTGATCCGTTTGCAAAAAAAACTGATTCCATTTATGTTAGTGTATTGGTATATAATTTTAAAGATCTAACAAATTGGTGAATTTATTAAATGGAAAATAGAATCTTTTTTAGAAGTTTCCCCTATTTTTTTATTTTTTTTTTTTTATTTTTTGAGTTTATTCCAATTCATCTTTTTGGAACGCAGCTAATAAAACCATACATGACTTTTACGATTCTGTATTGTTGGATATGTCTTGACTTTCAAAGGTTCAGCCCAATTATGTTGCTTATCATTGGTTTGTTTTATGATTTTCTTCAGTCAGAAGTTGTTGGACTAACTGCAATCATGTTTTTAATTTTGCAGTATATTCAAAGGAGGCAACAAGAAAATTTGCTCTCGAACGATTTTAAAAAAACCTGGCTAAAGTTTATAATTGGTTTAATTTTTTACACAATGTTTTTTTATTCTGTGAATTATTTTTTTAGAAAAATAGGTTTTGATCTAGTTAAAATTCTTATTTGTAGTGCATTAAGTATAGCTTTTTTTCCGTTATTTTTTTCAATCATTGATAAGCTAAGTGAAAAATTTAAGAAAATTAATGACTAGAGATATAGAAACATATAAAAAACTTCAAAGACGTTCATTAATTTTAGGTCTGTCAAAAACTTTTTTTTACACTTATTGTTTTGAGTAAACTTTATTATTTGCAGATACTAAATAAGTCTAAATATGGGAAACTATCCGACATAAATAGAATAAAAATTAAGATCCTTTATCCTGAAAGAGGAAGAATATTTGACCTTTACGGCGATCCAATAGCTGAAAATAGGATAGATTTTCAATTAAACTTGTTTAGAGAAAAAAGGAATCTTATAGATCAGTACATAAAAAAACTAAAAAAAATAATTCGTTTTGATGATTTAGATCTACTAGAACTTAAAAAAAATTTAAAAAGTGATAATGTATCTGACTTCATAATTTTAAAAAAAAATTTAAGTTGGAAGGAACTTGAAATTTTTGAACTCTTATCTAACAAGTTTCCTTTTTTGTTTATTACAAAAGAAAAAGTCAGAAATTATACAGATGAACTAGTTTTTTCTCATGTTTTGGGTTATGTCGGGTACCAAAAAAATAGTGATAATAAAAAATTAGTAAATTTAAAAGTTGGAATTTCTGGGATAGAAAAAGTTTATAATGATAAATTAATTGGCTCTCATGGTTGGGAAAAGATTGAAACCAATTCATCAGGAAGAAATATGAAAAAGTTACAAGAAAACCTTTCTCTACCTGGGAAAAACATTCAAACCAACTTAATTTCCGAAGTTCAAAATTTTTCTTTTAAACAACTTCATGGAATGAGTGGTAGTGTTGTTTTGATGGATTGTGAAACCGGAGGAGTTAACTGTCTGGTTTCAACCCCTTCATTTAATAATAATAATTTTAGTAATGGAGTAAGTACAAAAGAATGGAAAAGATTGTTGAATGATAAATCTAATCCTTTGTTAAATAGATCGGTAGCTGGCTTGTATTCTCCTGGTTCTACTTTTAAATTAATGACAGCAATGTATGCTCTAAACAATGGTTTTAATAGAGAAACCAAATTCTCATGTCCTGGTTTTGTTGAGTTAGGTTCACATAAATTTCATTGTTGGAAAAAAGGAGGACATGGTTTGTTAAACATGTTTGAGGGAATAAAACAGTCTTGTGATTGTTATTTTTATAATTTGGCTAAAGAGATTGAAATAGATTCTTTGGCTAAATTAGCGAGAAATTTTTCATTAGGTATTAAAACTGGAATTGATTTACCAAATGAATCTATTGGAATAATGCCAAATAGGGCTTGGAAGAGATCTAATAAAGGAGAAAAGTGGCATTTAGGAGAAACGTTTAATACTGTAATTGGTCAGGGATTTACACTATCAACCCCACTACAAATTACTACAATGACAGCACGAATAGCTTCGGGAACAGAGATCTCACCAATTTTAATGAGAACAAAAAATGGATCTATAAAACATATGAATTATGATGAAAAAAACTTGGAATTTATCAGACAAACTATGTTTTCCGTTGTTAATGAGATAGGAGGAACTGCTTATTCTTCAAGATTAAGTGGAAACCTCTTTATGGCTGGAAAGACTGGAACATCTCAGGTTAGACGAATCACAAAGATGGAAAGAGAAAGTGAAAGTGGTGTTCTTGAAAACAAAGAACTTCCTTATGAATTACGAGATCACTCAATATTTACGTGTTTTGCTCCATTTGATAAACCAAAATTTGCATTAACTGTTTTAATTGAACATATGGGCAGTGGTTCAAAAGTGGCTGCGCCAATTGCAAAGAAAATTTTAGAATTAGCACTCAAAAAATATTATTGATATGGTAAAGGATTTCATAGATAGAATAAAGAATCTAAATTGGTTTTTCGTTTTTGCAATTCTTTTTCTTACTTTTGTGGGAGTTGTTATGATTTATAGTGCAACTCTAGGCATGAAAGTGAGTATCCTGATTCCACATCTTATAAAAATTTTTCTTGGAGTTATTTTGATGATTTTTGTTGGAACTGTAAATGTAGACTTTTGGAGAAAGAATGGATATTTTTTATATTTTTTTGGTTTACTATTACTATGTTGGGCAACATTTTATGGTTTTCTAGGGAAAGGTTCACGAAGGTGGATATCTGTTTATAATCTCAACTTTCAACCATCAGAGTTAATGAAAATTTTTGTAATAATTTCTCTTGCCAAGTTTTTTGATGAAAAAAAAATTCAAAACTCTAAAGATTACTTTTCTCTAATTTTACCAATTATACTTGTTTGTTTACCAGTTTTGTTGATCTTTATTCAGCCAGATCTTGGCACCGCTATTATTATATTGTTTATAAGTTTTATAGTATTTTTTGCTGCTGGATTAAGCTGGAAGTTTTTTATCACAATTTTTTCACTTTTTTTGATGGTTACTCCTTATCTATGGAGTTATTTAAAAGATTATCAAAAAAATCGAATCTTAACTTTATTTAATCCAGAAAATGACCCTCTGGGTTCTGGGTACCATATCATTCAGTCACAAATAGCAATAGGTTCTGGTGGATTCTTTGGAAAAGGTTGGTTAAAAGGTTCTCAATCGCATCTTGATTTCCTCCCAGAAAAGCATACAGATTTTATATTTTCTATGTTAGGAGAAGAGTTTGGTTTTATTGGAACAGTTTCAGTTATTGGTTTGATAACAGTAATAACATCTGTAGGTTATCGTATTTCTAACTCATTAAATCAAACAAATTTTAATAGATTATTGGGTTTGGGCATAATTTCCAATTTTTTCTTTGCTGCAATCATAAATATGTCAATGGTTATAGGTGTTTTGCCTGTTGTTGGTCTTCCTTTTCCATTAGTTTCTTATGGTGGATCCTCAATGGTAACTTATTTTATTGGATTTGGAATAATTTTGTCGTTGCATAGAAGTCTTTCGCTTCAAAATGAAGACAGTTCACTTATTAATACCCCTTTCCGAAATTAATAATGCGATCTTTTTTGTAGATTTGAAGTTGTTAAATACAATTAGGCAAATTACCAATAAGGGAACACTTAGAAACATACCAGTTAGTCCCCACAATTTTCCCATTAATGAAAGAGTTAGTATCATTATTAAAGGACTAATATTTAGTGATTTACCAAGTAGTTTTGGTTCAAAAATGTTTCCAATTAAAATTTGGATAGCAAATAATAAAAATAGTATTATTAATGGCTCAAAAAAATTAAGAAATTGAACACAAGAAAATATAAATGGCAAAATTACAGAAAATAATGAGCCAATTACTGGAATAAAGTTCAAAGCAAATGCAACTAAACCAAAAAATGGTGCTAAATCACTGTTTAAGCAGAACAAAGCCAGAAATGTAAGAAAACCAGTAAGAAAACTAGTCAAAGTTTTAAGTTGAAAATAATTAAAGATATTATTCCCAATCTTTTCTAAGATGTTAAGAAATTTTTTATCTTTAAAAAAATTATTTAATTTTCTTAAGAAAAATTTTTCCTCAAGAAAAATAAAAATTAAATACACTATTACTAATGAAAAGTTTCCAGCCAATTGTGTCGTATAGTTAAGTGAAAATGAAAAGATTTTTTCAAAGTCTATTTTTTCAATAATGTCTTGAAAATTAATTAAAATTTTTGTGGATAATATATTTGAGAAATCTTTAAGAATACTTTCTAAGTTCGTTTGGTAGTAATCTGATTTACTAATAACTTGTAAGAGATTAAATTTAAGTATTTTCCATATAAAATAAAATGTTAATGAAATAATAATAAAAACAGCACTAAAAGAAAAAAAATTATTTAATTTGAATTGAAAAAGTTTTTTTAAAAAGCTGTTAAGTTTATTAGATAAAGATTTCATAATAACAAATGCAAAGAGTGATAAAAATAAAGGTATAAAGATGAATTTACCAAGATAGAGTAATAATAGTGTTAAAGAAGCGATAAAAACTATAGGAAAGGTTTGCATAGAATAATTCAATTTTTTTGATAATTTTCAAGTAACTGAACCATTTTAGTGTTGCCAAATAAATCTGAATTAGTTTTTTCCGTCCTTACAGTTTTTAAAAGCCCGACGTTTTTGGCATACCATTCTTCTGAGGAGACTTCTATGTCAATTGTTCCAATCTCGCTATTACCGATAAATGATGTTTTCCCAGTACCTAAAATTTTTAAGCAATTCTTAAATTTTCCCATAGGTGTTTGAACTATTTCATTGGTTGAGATTACTTTATATTTAAGTTGAAAATTTGTAGTTGCTCTATAATCATAGTATGGATATCGTTTTAGAATCAAAAAAGTTTTACTTTCTACAGTCCATTTTTTTCCAACCTCAAGTGGATACATAAGTACTGTCCTTTTTTTCTTTTCCAATAAAATATTGGGGGATTCCAAAAATTTTATTCCTTTTCTAAAGATTCCTTCATCAGAAGTCTGATAATAAAAAGTTGTTCCGTTTTCTCTTAAAAAAGGATAAGAACTTATCGACTTGTTATTTATTTTTATTTTTTTTCTACCTAGAGAAATAGTTGTTTTTTTGTAAGTAACAGAATTTTCAAGTTCAGGAATTTTCTTGATTTTTATGCTATAACTCCATGATCTTATTTGCTCAAAAGGAAAGTAACTTTGTTCATTTTTGGAGCAAGCGATTAGAAAGAATAAGCTAGCTAAAAAAAGAAATTTCATTATTTTTCTGGTAATAGTTGATTAGGCATATCAAAAAAATTTAACTTATCACTAGTACCCATTATTTTTTTCTTTTCAAGTATGGAAGATACTATGCCTGTTTCTTCATCATCACCACTTTCACCCATTTGAGGAACCCCATTCTTTAAACTTACTAATGCTTTTGAAACTTTTTCATGATCTTTTTTGCTATAGGTAATTTCATATGATCTTGGTGTACCAAGCCCAGCTAAATTGTTCATGTTTGTTACCCAAAGATAAATTGCTCCTTCGGAATTAATTAATGCGTTTGGTTCATATATTTGTGCTCCAACTAATCTAAATCTTTCAGGAAGGACATCTTTAGTAGGCCATCCTGCTAAATTTTTAAAAGAATTGTATGTCAAAGTATAAAAGAAAGTGACAATCACAATCATTATTGCTTTTAAAACCCAATGGAAGGTAGTTTTTAAATTAAAAAGAATTAAAAGAAAACCTAAAAAAACATAACAAATTATAAGAAAAATTATTTCTGAGCTCATTTTACCTCCATAGTTTTTAATTTTCAGGAACTAGTCTTTTATATAAGTTTCCTGTAACCGTTACTTGACCACTCTGACTTATATTAAATCTTGTAGCCGTTTTTTCTATACCTTTTTTTTCTAAATTAATTGTTCCATAATAAATAACTTCTAATTGTGGGTTTACTTTTTCAACCTTCACATTTACATCAATCGGTTGATCTGTTTTTGTTGCATAATAATGAACATTGACGATATACTCCCCTGGCACTACAGCTCTAAGTGTAACAACTTCTTGATTAAGGGGATTTTGAATTTTTTCACCATTTATAATT